>NZ_JBFRQW010000046.1:0-14335 GCF_041472735.1 Vibrio sp. 10N.261.46.E11 | reverse complement strand
GCCGCGATGAACCTTTTTTTATATCCACAGTTCCGATTAGTTATAATAGATATATTACTCAAAATGGGGTTCAACCTTGAACTTAGTCACATTTTTGGGTAGCATTCGCGCACTTATATTTTCGACACTTAGCTATTGCCGCTCTTTTTCATCACTGTTTGGCTACGCAATGCACTCGTGTCGGTAAACCCATTTTAAGCATAGCTGAGCAAACATGTTCGAATTCCCACAATTTTCAAAGCACTCTGTAAAAAATGACGTGCTTTCAGGTCTTACAGTAGCCCTAGCTCTGGTACCTGAAGCCGTAGCATTCGCCTTTGTTGCAGGCGTTGACCCAATGGTTGGTCTTTACGCAGCATTCATCGTAGGTTTAATCACTTCTGTCTTCGGCGGTCGTCCAGGTATGATTTCTGGTGCAACTGGCGCAATGGCTGTAGTAATGGTGAGCCTAGTAGCAACCCACGGCGTTCAATACCTCTTTGCGGCAGTTATGCTGGCTGGCCTTCTGCAAATTGCAGCGGGTGTATTTAAGCTAGGTAAATTCATCCGTATCGTTCCGCACCCAGTAATGATTGGTTTCGTGAACGGTTTAGCGATCGTTATCTTCTTAGCGCAGCTTGGACAATTTAAAGCACCAGACGTAACAGGTGCGCTAACTTGGTTACCAAGCGGTCAAATGACACTGATGTTAGGTCTTGTAGCACTGACGATGGCTATCATCCACTTCCTACCTAAACTAACAACAGCGGTACCATCGTCATTGGTTGCTATTGTTACCGTAACGGCTTTGGTTGTTGGCCTTGATCTAGAAACTCGTACCGTTGTTGATTTCTTACGCACTATGTCTGGTGACGAAGCAGCAACACTAGCGGGCTCTCTACCAACATTCTCTATACCAGCAGTACCATTTAGCCTAGAAACGCTCTACATCATCCTACCTTACGCAGTGATTCTTGCAGCGATTGGTCTAATCGAATCACTACTAACGCTAACCGTACTAGACGAAATGACAAACACTCGTGGCCAATCTAACCGTGAATGTGTTGGTCAAGGTATGGCTAACGTAACGTGTTCTGTATTCGGTGCGATGGGTGGTTGTGCGATGATCGGTCAATCGATGATCAACGTAAACTCAGGCGGTCGTGGTCGTCTTTCAGGTATCGTAGCGGCAGTTGCACTGCTGATGTTCATTCTGTTCGGCTCTGCGCTTATCGAAATGATTCCTCTAGCTGCACTTGTGGGCGTGATGTTCATGGTTGTTATCGGTACGTTTGAATGGGCAACCTTCAAGCTTGCGCGTCGCGTTCCTAAGCAAGACTTCTTTGTTATCGTTCTGGTTACATTAGTAACAGTACTAACGGACCTTGCGGTCGCTGTTGGTGTGGGTGTTGTAGCTTCAGCGCTAATGTTTGCTTGGCAACATGCTAAACACATCTACGCAGATACGTCTGTAAACGCTGAAGGCTCAAAAGAGTACAAAGTTAACGGCCCAATCTTCTTCGGTTCAACCGCTAACTTCCTTGAGTTGTTTGACGCATCCAACGATCCACAAGATGTTATCGTTGATTTCGCAAACTCACGCGTTACTGACCACTCTGCTATTGAAGCGATCGACACGATTGCTGACCGTTATGCGGCACTAGGTAAAACACTTCACCTTCGCCACCTAAGCCAAGACTGTGTTGCTATGCTGCACAAAGCCGGTAGCTTAGTTGAAGCGAACGTTGCAGAAGACCCAATCTACAAAGTAATGTCTAAGTAAGCTTAGTCATAGCTTAAAGCTAGATATAAAAAGGCCGACATTCGATGTCGGCCTTTTTTATATCGATGAACCTTGATACTTTATCACCCAACCAAGAACACAGCCTCTACACTATATCGAACGAAGTACCGCTTCGCTCGACTCTTCGATTAAGTCCAAAACCAACTCAAATCCATTTCCCTCCCCGTAGTACGGGTCGGGTATCTCTTGATACTGTGACTCGCCAAAGCTTAAAAATAGTGCCAGCTTGTACTGTAAGTACACTGGGCATTGGCTCATTAAATCATCCAAGTTCGCCTTGTCTGCCGCGAGTATCAGGTCAAACTCTTCAAAATCATTATCTACCACTTTACGAGAAGTAATCCCTTTAAAGCTGTAGCCTCGCTTCTCTCCAGCTAATTTTGAACGCGAGTCTGGCGGGTTGCCTTGATGGAAGCCAATCGTCCCCGCAGAGTCGACCGTTACATTAATATCCATCTGCTGAGCTTTCTTTCTGAGTACCGCTTCACCTGTTGGCGAACGACAAATATTCCCCATACAAACCACGAGTATCTTTTTCATCCGTAATCACCTGTTCTTCCGATGGTTTTTGCTATCGTTAAGTTAGGCTATGATAGGCGTAATCACAACTTAAAAGGATTTGTTATGTCGACCGAAGACAACAAAGAACAACGCCATAAAGCAAGACAACAGAAAGTAAAAGAGCAAGTCGATGCACGTGTTGCAGCAGCTCAGGAAGTTAAAGGCCTACTGCTTGTTATTACAGGTAACGGTAAAGGCAAGTCAACTTCAGGCTTTGGTACCATTACTCGTGCAGTCGGTCACGGTAAGAAATGTGCCGTTGCTCAGTTTGTTAAAGGCACTTGGGATAACGGCGAAAAGAACGTTTTGCAAAAACTCGATGTCGAGTTCCAAGTGATGGGTACAGGTTTTACTTGGGAAACTCAAAACAAGGCTCAAGATATTGAAGCGGCACAGCGCGTATGGAAAGAGTGTCAACGCATGCTAGCTGATGAGTCGATTGATGTGATTCTGTTTGATGAGCTGACGTACATGGTGAGCTATGGCTACATTGAATTGGATGAAGTGGTAGAAGCTCTGAATAACCGTCCTAAAATGCAATCAGTGATCATTACAGGCCGTGGCGCGCACCGTACTCTTACAGAAATGGCAGATACGGTATCTGAAGTGCGTAACGTAAAACACGCTTTCGAATCTGGTGTAAAAGCGCTGCAAGGCGTTGACTGGTAATAGTCTTCAACCAGAGATCCCCGACTCGGTCATTCTTCCCTCTCGAGGATGACGACGCTAGAAGCTATCTGTCGATGCTCGTCATTCCCTAGTGCGAGGACGAGCTCCATAGAGAATCTCTCTTGGGTATTATCGGCAGCCAAACAAAAGCGCCATTCCTCGCAATAAGGAATGGCGCTTTTTATATGCTATTTATTTAAAATAGCGATTAGTTAAACAAGCCTTTGAGTAAACCATTGACTGCATCTCTAGTTTTCTCATCTTTGATCTTGTCACCGTATTTTTCTTCAAGTTTCTTAATACCGCGATCAATCTCTTTTTCAGCTTTCTGTTTCAACACATCATCAAAAACAAGCCCAAATTTTGGTTCAGCCCACTGGCCGGTTACCTTAATTGGGATAGTCACGTCTTTCAGATCATCAATGCTCTTACCGCCCTGTCCTTCTAACGAACCAACAATTGACGTGCGAACCAGGAAGTCGACAGTTTCATTGATGAAGTTTGCTTTACCTTGACCTGTCACGCGTAAAAGAGGCGATTGTGCCGATAAGTCATTCGTTGAAACCCAACCTTTATCGACCTTGAGTGTTGCTTTCATTGCACTAAAATCTGTCTTTTGAGACTCGTCTTTGCTTTCGACTTTTTCGCCTTTGATCTTAGCGTAGTTTTCTCTAATCAGTTGCGCGATGTTGATGCCATTAACCGCACCATCTTCAAAGTTAATCGCAATAGTACCAACCAAGTTCTTCTTGATTCCTATTGGCGTCAAGCTCTTACCTTTAACGTTAACATCGATATTACCGGTACCTTCCAGCGTATCGTTGTTCGCTACGTCAACCAGTAACGGTTGTACTTTTACACCTTTAATCTTTTTCTTAGCCGTGTAAGTCGCTGGCGTCTTGCGTGCATCTAATCGTGCTGTTGCCGAGATCGAGCCTTGGTAAAGATTCGAGTTAAACGATGTCAGATCTGCGATACCACGGTTAACTGAGAACGCAGTTTTCACGTTCTGCATTTTTGCGTTGTTCGCCTTGAACTTATCGATTGTGATATTACCTTTCACATCGAGTGTTTTCAGAGCTGACAGGTCAGGTTCTACTTCTTTCGCAGGAACCGAGTTATCTGAACTTGAAGTCGAGCTACCTGAGCTTGGCGTCGAAGAAGCTGTAGTATTTGAAGTTGAACCACCAGCAGACTCAGAAGGAGCCGTGCTCGCCGTTTCGGTTGTGTTTCCTAGGCCTAAGAACTCATCAAGGTCGATGTTTGGACTATGAAGAGAGAAACGAACCTTTGGAATTTCAGACAGGGTTACGTCTGCTTTACCATCTAGTGCGATAGAGTTTGCTTGTAGCTTCTCTAACACGAAGCTCAAGTGGCTCTTAGTTAGGTCAAAGCTCAAATCAGACAACATATCCACTTTCATTGGTGATTGCGGAAGCGTGTCACCTTTGAATGTTGAGTCTAGCGTTAGCTTATTCAGTGTCACTTTTGAAATCGCGCTATCGACAGTTAAGTCACCGCCACCTTTAAGATCAAGGTCAAGACCAGCAGCATTACCAATAACCGCATAAGTCAGTTGGTTAACCTTATCGAACTCAAACGTATTTAAGCCTATCTTCGCTGACTCGATCGACGTTGCTGGGTCATTGAACTTCGCATTAAGGTCAATATTTCGTAATGCGTAGCTCGCAAAGCCTTCCGCTAATTTGAATTCAGCACTGCCATTTGCAGAGAACTTCTGTTGGTTGTTTTCACCAGAAGCCGCAAACGTCGCGGTCGTCCATGTATCAACGGCAAACTCAGATAAGTTAAAAGACACATCATATAGCTTAGTGAATGAACCTGCTTGCTTGTCGTCCATTTCAAACAGTGCGTTTGAGACAGTGACACCTGCAAGGTTAATCGTCCAACCAGAAGCTTCCGTTGCGCTTTGTTCTTCAGCCGCTGGAGCAGATTCAGTATTGGTATCTGCAGCTGGTTCAGACTCTTGAGGCGCTGACGCTTGAGTTAACGCATCGATGTTCTTGCGACCATCTTTAAGTGTTTCTAAATAGAATTCTGCACCGTCTAGAGTGATGTTGCCGATCTCTAGTTGGTTGCTAAATAGCGGAGTAACCGAAACATCAACGCCAACCGTATCAACCTTAAACAGGTTTGGTTGAGTGAACCCTTCAGGGTTACGTAATTCAGTTTGACCAAGTTCGAAGCCAATAGATGGGAAAAATTGCCAACTGATATCACCCTCGATCACGAGCTCTAGGCCTGTGTGTTTTTGGGCTTGTTCGACAATTAATGGCTTAAATTGGTTGGGATTCACTAACAGCACTAGTGCCAGAATTGCTGCAATGACAACAAACACTGGTACAGCTATGAAAATGAGTAGTTTCTTCATCCGCATATTCCTTGCTTAGATTCCAAAAGAAAGTGGCACTATAAAAGTGCCACTGATTCGGTAAAAAATAAAGCTAAGTGAGTCACTTAGGCAAATTTTATTCGATTAAGACTTCAACAACTTCGCAATATGCGCTTTTAGCACATCAATCGCAATACGGTTTTTACCGCCACGAGGAACGATGATGTCTGCATGTTGTTTTGAAGGCTCGATAAACTGCATGAACATTGGGCGTACTGTTTCTTGGTATTGTTTAAGTACCGTATCCATTGTTCGACCACGCTCTTCTACATCACGCTTAACACGACGTAGTAGACAGATGTCTAATGGTGTATCCATAAACACGCTTGCGTGCATTAGTTTACGAAGACGCGGGTCTGTCAGAAGCAGAATACCTTCTAAAATGATCACTTTCTTAGGAGTAAGTGTAGTCGTTTCAGAAGTACGTGTGTGCTCTGTGTAGCTGTATTCAGGAACTTCTACGGCATGGCCACTCATTAGCTGCTGTAGATGTTCGCATAAAAGGTCATGATCCAGTGCATTTGGGTGATCGTAGTTAGTTTTAACTCGCTCTTCCATACTCAAGTGACTTTGGTCGCTGTAATAGCAATCTTCCGTGATAACACCAATTTGATGGTCGCCTACTTTTTCGCGCAGCTCATTATAAATCGTACTCGCGATCAGGCTTTTTCCTGAAGCTGAAGCGCCAGCGATACCTACGATGACACATTGATTATTATCAGACATTAATTTTCACCCGATATGGTTTGATGGTGGGAAGAGATAAACCGCCTGATTATAGGGGCTAAAGCATATAGATTCTAGTCGCGATGTTAGCTAATTGCAGTCAAATTGATGTTCTCAATACATTTACTTAAAACAATCGTTTGCTTTCAAATAACTTAAATACAACTATGTGCACAAGCCCTATGGCTATCCACTTAATCTAACCGTTGTTTATCTCACCCAAACATGATTTACACGGCTTTGTGATCAGCCAGTGCTATTCAACCATCGAGAAGTTAATCGCCTCAGGTTTCGCCTTGCCCGTCCAGAACATTTTCGCAGCCACGTTCTCAGCAAGCTCTAAGTAATGACGCGTGTGTTCACTATCTGGACGACGTATAACGGTTGGGCAGCCGGCATCAATGTCTTCACGTACATCAATGTGCAGGGGGATTTGCGCCAAAATATCAACGTAGAATTCTTCCGACATAGCTTCTGCACCACCAGCACCGAAGATATGCTCTTTCTCGCCACAGTGACTACAGATATGGTAGCTCATGTTTTCCACTAAGCCTGCAACCGGCACGCTCACTTTATCAAACATCGCCACGCCTTTGCGTGCATCGGCTAAAGCTAAATCTTGAGGTGTTGTCACGACTACCGCACCCGTTACTGGGATCTGCTGCGAAAGCGTTAGCTGAATATCACCCGTACCTGGTGGCATGTCGATAACAAGGTAATCCAGTTCTGGCCATACGGTTTCATTCACAAGCTGGCCTAACGCCTTAGCTGCCATTGGGCCACGCCAAATTGCCGCATCGTCTTTTGACACAAGATAGCCGATAGAATGCGTAAAAATGCCATGTGCTTCGATTGGCATCATCCATTTGTTATTCTGTACTTCTGGTTTTGCGTCTAGCTGACCAAGCATCATAGGCACAGATGGACCGTAGATATCCGCATCCAACAAGCCCACTTTTGAACCTGACTTAGATAACGCAAGCGCAAGGTTTACAGAAGTAGTCGATTTACCCACCCCACCCTTTGCCGACGTCACGGCGATAATGTTCTTAACGCCCTTCAAAGATGTCGCGACTGTTGTTTCTAGCGCAGACGGCTTCACTTTTACTTCAAACTGAAAAGCGCTAACAAGTTGCTGTTCAATCTGGGAGTGGATCCACTGTTGCAGTTCAATCGAGAGCTGATTAGCAGCAAAGGGGAAAGTAATAACGAATGATCCACGAGGATCAACCGATACAATATTTTGGTGTAGCGCCCACTCTGGTATGAGGATTGGTGACTCGAACTCATTCAACCATGAACAGAAATCTTGCTTAGAAGTAAAATTACGCATTGGGGCTCCTTTTTTTATTTATGCTATCACCCACGAGATGAAGACTGAACCCCTAAAAAACTAGGGGAATCCTTTGTCTGATAACTTGGCGTATCACACGTTATAAAGTAGTATTACCTCTCAAAATTTATACCTATCAAAAAAGCGAATAATTAAGTATGGCAACTGATCCAAGACAACTTTTGGTAACTTGTGCGCTTCCGTACGCTAACGGCTCTATTCACCTTGGTCATATGCTTGAGCATATCCAAGCTGATATCTGGGTTCGATACCAGCGTCTACGTGGCAACACTGTAAACTTCATCTGTGCTGACGATGCTCACGGCACGCCAATTATGCTTAAAGCTCAACAGATGGGTATCACACCAGAAGAGATGATCGCTGCTGTTAGTGAAGAGCACCAAAAAGACTTCGCTGGCTTTGATATCAGCTTTGATAACTACCACAGCACACATAGCGAAGAGAACCGTGAACTAGCTTCTCACATCTACCTAGAACTTAAAAAGAACGGCTTCATTTCTAGCCGTACTATTTCTCAGCTTTTCGATCCTGAGAAAGAGATGTTTCTTCCAGACCGTTTTGTAAAAGGTACTTGCCCTAAGTGTAAGTCAGAAGACCAGTATGGTGATAACTGTGATAACTGTGGTGAGACATACAGCCCAACTGAGCTAATTAACCCTAAATCAGCGGTTTCTGGCGCAACTCCAGTAATGAAAGACTCTGAGCACTTCTTCTTCGACCTACCTCAGTTCGAAAGCATGCTTAAAGAGTGGACTCGTTCTGGCTCTCTACAGAATGAAACTGCAAACAAAATGCAGGAATGGTTCGAGTCTGGCCTGCAACAGTGGGATATCTCACGTGACGCACCTTACTTTGGCTTTGAAATCCCAGGCGAAAAAGACAAGTTCTTCTACGTATGGCTAGACGCACCTGTTGGCTACATGGCTTCTTTCAAGAACCTATGTGACAAGCGTGACGATCTAAACTTCGACGAATACTGGAAGAAAGACAGCACAACTGAGCTTTACCACTTCATCGGTAAAGACATCGTTTACTTCCACAGCCTATTCTGGCCTGCAATGCTAGACGGCGCAGGTTTCCGCAAGCCAAACAACGTATTCGTACACGGTTACGTGACTGTAAACGGCGCGAAAATGTCTAAGTCAAAAGGTACATTCATCAAAGCAAGCACGTACCTAAACCACCTAGACCCAGAGTGTCTACGTTACTACTACGCAGCTAAGCTAAACAGCCGTATCGATGATTTAGACCTTAACCTTGAAGACTTCACTCAACGTGTAAACGCTGACGTAGTAAACAAGATTGTTAACCTAGCTTCGCGTAACGCTGGCTTCATCACTAAGCGTTTTGAAGGCAAGCTTTCTGCTGAATTTGCAGAACCAGAGCTTTACAACGAATTCGTTGCTGCTGCAGAGCGTATCGGTCAGCTATACGAAACTCGTGAGTTCAGCCGCGCTATCCGTGAAATTACTGCACTAGCAGACAAAGCTAACCAGTACATCGATGAGAAAGCACCTTGGGTTCTTGCAAAAGAAGAAGGTAAAGAGAAAGAGCTTCAAGAAGTTTCTTCTGTTGGTATCAACCTATTCCGCGTACTAATGGCTTACCTGAAACCTGTGATGCCTGAGCTTGCGGCTCGCACTGAAGCTTTCCTAAACGAAGAGCTAACGTGGGAAGCGATCGCTACTCCGCTAACTGATCACGAAATCACTAAGTTCAAAGCGCTGTTTAGCCGTATTGATCCGAAGAAAGTGGAAGCGATGATCGAGTCTTCTAAAGAAGATGCAGCCGTAGAAGCAGCTGCGAAAGAAAAAGCAGAAGCTGAAAAAGAGCAAGCAAGCCAAACTGAGCTAGACAAAGAGCCAATCGAAGACGAGATTGAGTTCGATGCCTTTGCAGCAGTCGATATGCGTATTGCTCGTATTATCTCATGTGAAGAAGTACCAAAAGCGAACAAACTACTGAAGTTCCAACTGGACATCGGTGGTGAAACTCGCCAAGTATTCTCTGGCATCAAGTCAGCATACAAACCTGAAGAGCTAGAAGGCAAGCTAACCGTAATGGTTGCAAACCTAAAACCTCGTAAGATGAAGTTTGGTATGTCTGAAGGCATGATCCTAGCCGCGGGCCCTGGTGGCAGCGACCTGTGGATCCTTGAGCCACACGAAGGTGCTCAACCTGGTATGCGTGTAATGTAATTCTGGCTTCAGTCAGATAACAAGCACTCATAGCGAAATCCCTAATGCACTTTTAACTTGAATGAGTTAATAAGCATTGGGGATTTTTTATATCTACCGAAAATAAGCGTTCTCTGTTAGAGTCGCCCTCAACTATGCTATGTAGAGTAAAGTGTGCTTTATCAAATCCAATATATTTGAGCGGAGCCATATTCACTCCCAGATACCTTTTTAGGACTACCCTGTGACTAACAATGAAATCTTGCGTCGTATTCAACACGCACTAAACCTTAAAAATGCACAAATCATCAAAGCTATTGAACAAGCTGACGTTACCGTTGCTCACGATAAAGTGATTAACTGGCTAAAAGACGACAAGTCATGCGCAACGATGAAAGACAAAGAGTTAGCGGTATTTCTAAATGGTTTCATCAACCTAAAGCGTGGCAAGAAAGAAGGTGAGCAGCCAAAACCTGAAGTTGCACTAACGAACAATATGATTTTCATGAAACTGCGCATCGCGCTAAACATGAAAGCTGAAGATGTGCTTGATGTACTAGAAGTTGTTGGTGTGAGCTTAAGTAAATACGAGATCGGTGCTTACTTCCGCAAGCCAGAAAATAAGAACTACAAAGTGTGTGAAGACCAATTACTTTGTGATTACTTAAATGGTGTTCAGTTTACTAACCGCCCAGACTCAGAAGAGTTTGCAGGGTAAGTTACTGCTTATTGATAAGTTTTCACCAACTATCGATAAATAAAAAGCGGCGAGATAATTTGATTATCTCGCCGCTTTTTTGTGTTCTTTACGTCATTTACTTAACAAGTAAACCTAGCCGTACTTAAATGAAAAGACTTAGCTGTCGTCTTCAGTAAAGTTTGTTGGCAACGTTGTTTTCATCTCGTTCCAAATCTGTGCGCTTGCGATACCGTAGTTGCGGATCACAAGTGGTAAGTTCTCACGCTCGCCGCTTTCACAAATAACAAACAAGTTTTTGTAGAATTCCATGGCTAAACGACGAGCTTCCGGGTTAGAGAAGTAGTAGCTACCAACACGGTCGTACAATTTACGAACACCGTTGAAGATCAGGCCATAAATTTGGTTACCTGAATGGAATGCTAAACGTTGGAAAAGCATGTAATCGTAGAAGTTAAACGTTTTAGCAACTAAGATCGTTTGACGCTTCGCTTCATCTTTTTCTACGTCTTCTTTCACCGATTGTTTGATCTTGTCAGCATATGGCGACGATTCTAAGAATTCATCCCATGTCGGTGCCGCAAGTAAAGATTCACAAGATTCAATCACGTTAGTAATCGTACGCTCTGAAGCCTCTTTATTTGCTTTGAATGCATAACGCATAAAGATAGGGCTGATGTTAGTACGAGCAGCAAGCAGGTCTTCTACCATTTTGCTTGCGTTATCAACGTCCAACGTCATTAATGTATCAAGGATATGAAGACCTGACGTTTCCATAAACTGATTAACTTTAGTTGGCTTACCGTGTTGGATTGTCAACCAACCATCACGAGCAAGACGCTGAAGTACTTCACGAAGCGTAGTACGTGTAACACCAATCAGCTCAGAAAGCTCACGCTCTGCGGGCAAGATAGAACCTGGAGCGAAACGGCCATTCCAAATACTTTCAATGATATACTTTTCTGCAAATCCTGCCGGGCTCTTTGCCTTAATGACCATCTACACTTCAATCCAATTTAATTATTTTGTTCTAATTTACTCATCATACCACTAGTTAACACCCTGCGGAAATACCCCCAAAAAATTTTACGCACTCAAAACCCAAGTAGAGTTAAAACTCTAAAGTTCGGCACGCGTTTGCACTCAAGGTTTGGATAGCAAGCGACTACAAACCATCATTTAAACAAACCATTAACACAACAAATTCTTTTTAAAATCAATGAGATTGGTCATATTTTCAAATCTATTAATTTGCAATATTAAGTTGTAATAATCATATATAAGCCGTCGTTATTCTGTAAATTTTAATCATTTCGCTGAAATATTGATTCTAGTCGGTTTTTATCACATTTTAAGTGGTATGCTTGCGCTACTTTGATCGCGTTTCTCAACAAAAAAGAGGTATTTTTAGTGCTACAGGGGTTTTCCTGTTGACTAAATGTTATCTAAGAGTAGAGTTGCGCTCAAAAATAAGCAGTGCTTGAGTTTCTAAGGGAGTGACTTGGCAAGACCACAGAACATTACATGGAATGTAGTTTTTCTAAGTCACTGTTAGTTATAGGTTTTAACTAAACCTACAACTCGATTCTCAAAATGTTGTATTGCTTGTCTATTCATAATCAACATAAAAGAGTATTAACATGCCGATGTCTCTCGGAAACGCTTTTATCAAAAACTTCCTTGGTAAAGCTCCTGATTGGTATAAACTTGCCATCATTTCCTTTTTAATCATCAACCCGGTTGTTTTTTTCCTAGTAGACCCATTTGTTGCGGGCTGGCTACTAGTGGTTGAGTTTATTTTCACTCTAGCTATGGCTCTAAAATGCTACCCTCTCCAACCGGGTGGTTTATTGGCAATTCAAGCCGTCGCCATTGGCATGACTAAACCAGAAATGGTTTATCATGAGCTACAAGCAAACCTTCCAGTATTACTCTTACTCGTATTCATGGTTGCTGGCATCTACTTCATGAAAGAACTGCTTCTGTTCATTTTCACGAAGATCCTGCTCGGTATCCAATCCAAAATTCTACTCTCTGTCGCGTTCTGTGTCGCTGCAGCATTCTTGTCGGCCTTCCTAGATGCGCTGACAGTAATCGCCGTAGTCATTAGCGTTGCGGTGGGCTTCTACTCAATCTACCACAAAGTTGCATCAGGCAAGGGCACAACGTCTGCGCACGATCATACTCATGATGAAGAGATTTCTGAGCTAACTCGTGATGACTTAGAAAACTACCGCGCATTCCTACGCTCACTGCTTATGCATGCCGGTGTTGGTACTGCTCTGGGTGGTGTAATGACCATGGTAGGTGAACCACAAAACTTAGTCATTGCTAAGCAAGCGGGTTGGGAGTTCGGTGAATTTATCATCCGTATGCTGCCAGTAACGTTGCCTGTTTTCTTCTGCGGTATTCTAACTTGTGCACTTGTAGAAAAATTCAAAATGTTTGGCTATGGTGCAGAGTTACCAAATAACGTTCGCCAAATCTTAGTTGAATTTGACAACAAAGAACGCGCAAATCGTACAAAACAAGATGTAGCTAAACTATGGGTTCAGAGTGCAATCGCAGTTTGGCTTATTGTTGGCCTTGCGCTTCACGTCGCTGAAGTCGGTTTGATTGGCCTTTCAGTGATCATCTTAGCTACAGCGTTTACAGGTGTAATTGAAGAGCACTCGATGGGTAAAGCTTTTGAAGAAGCACTGCCATTTACCGCACTTCTTGCCGTCTTTTTTGCGGTTGTTGCTGTAATCATCGACCAGGCTCTATTTAAGCCAGTAATCGATGCTGTACTTCACGTTGAAGATAAAGGCGCACAGCTCGCACTCTTCTACGTAGCCAACGGTATCTTGTCGATGGTCTCAGACAACGTATTCGTCGGTACGGTTTACATCAACGAAGTTAAAACAGCTCTGGTTGAAGGCGTCATCACTCGCGACCAATTTGATCTGCTTGCTGTTGCTATCAACACAGGTACCAACCTACCTTCTGTTGCTACGCCAAACGGCCAAGCTGCATTCCTATTCCTATTAACGTCAGCACTTGCTCCGTTAATTCGACTGTCTTACGGCCGCATGGTCATCATGGCTTTGCCATATACTCTCGTATTAGCACTTGTTGGCCTTGCCGGTATTGTGTTCTTCGTAGAACCGATGACAGCATGGTTCTATGATGCAGGTTGGATCATTCACCGTACGGGTGAAGTGGTAGCTCCAGTTATCTCCGGTGGCCACTAACCCGGATTTCTATCGCTAAACACAATAGGTGCATCTAACTAATCAAAAATATTAGTTGATTAGGAAACTTATCCAAGATAAAAAGCTCTGAGTAATCAGGGCTTTTTTATTTTATTGACAGGATTAAATTCGTGAACTTTTTTGCAATGCTCAAAGACTTCTCTAAGGGACGTTTATCTTGGCTTTTACTGCTGGCTTTTATTGTCTTTTTTGAAGCATGTGCTCTTTTCTTCCAGCACGTGATGATGCTTGGCCCTTGCGTAATGTGTATTTACGAGCGCGTTGCAATGCTCGCTATCGGCATCGCAGCAATAATTGGTGCTATTGCCCCGCATAATCCTCTCTCTCGCTGGCTAGGCCTAGTTGGTTGGGGGTTGGGCGCGTATAAAGGGTTGATGCTTGCTTTGCAGCACGTTGACTACCAGTTTAACCCGTCTCCTTTCGCTACCTGTGACCTGTTCGTGACCTTCCCTAGCTGGGCACCTCTAAACCAATGGGCTCCGTGGATGTTTGAAGCCTACGGCGACTGCAGCAAGGTAGTATGGCAGTTCTTAGAACTTTCAATGCCTCAATGGCTAGTGATTATCTTCGCGGGTAACTTGGTTGCTTTCTGTTTTGTAGTGATCTCTCAATTCGTTAAATCAAAGAATGACTAACAATTAGCTCATCATGTTCAGAAACAAAAAAGTCGACCACGAGGTCTAATGCTTGTAAGTTAAGCA
>NZ_JBFRQW010000045.1:9351-112033 GCF_041472735.1 Vibrio sp. 10N.261.46.E11 | reverse complement strand
ATTGTTCAGTATTCATTGGTCGCTAAGGTTTTATACCAATCACAGTAAGTAAGTGATCAAACATAGCGTAGGAAAAAAGCTTGAGAACAAGGCAGAATTTTTCGATAAGTAGTTATTCTACAATCAAAAATTCTAACGAAGTTATCGAGGTTTTTAACAAGCTAGGGTGATCAGTTATTTACTACGATTGGTATTAGTAAACCATATCAACTTTGACGTCTTTCTCGACTAGCCACTTCACGGTTTCGCCATCTTTTAGTTCAATCGCAACATCAACAGGCTTATCAGTGTCGATCTCTAGTTGCCATACAAAGGCGACTTCCCACTGAGTTTCACTGTGAGTTCTTAAATCAAGGTCGTCAGCCGTCACTAACAAGGTATCTGCACCCTGTTTTACCGTCACACTCTCAATTGCAAGTGTTGCTGGTAATTGTGAGTCTGATTCTAGGTAGATAGCACCATGCAGTGTCTTATCTTGAGTCTCCCCAATCATAGGCATTTTGTTGTGCCACAGGTTGCTTTTCATTGTGACTGTCGCTGCAGATACTTCTACTTGATTATCTTGCTGCCATTCTACTTGTGGTGCAGAACAACCCGCTAATGCCACTACACATGCGGCGAATGCTAATTTTTTCATTATTCTTCTACCTTTGATTTAACCAACTCTTTAAGACTTCAATATCATTTTGGTATTCGTTATTTATTTCATCAACCCAATCTGAAATGTTTTCCCACCACGCAGGCATATCTGGAGATTGAGCTTTCTGAGCAACTTGCTGTATGCGTTTCAGGCCAATGGAACCTGCTGCACCTTTAATTTTGTGAGCCTCAGAAACGATACTGTCTTGATCTTTCGCAACCATATTGGAATTCAATATTTCCATATATTCCGGCATCATATCTTCAAACATCACGATGCTATCCAAAACAGGTTTCGACCCGACAATCTCAACATAAGACTCTAACATATCAATATCAAGCAAAGTGGTATCAATCGTTGAAAGAGCCGGCTTACTCGCTGTTACTTTTTCAGCACCTGCTACTTTTTCAACATCCTTTACTGTATCAATGCCCTCGGCTTTCTCAATAACCTCTGGGGCATCCTCAATCAACTCGCTGATGACATCCTGGATTGCACGAACCGACAGTGGTTTACTGATCGCTTCATCCATGCCTTTCTGGAAATACTCTTGTTTGTTGTTTAGCACGTTAGCAGTTAACGCAACCAAAGGCGGTAACTGGCTATACTTCTCACGGTAGTACTGAGCGATGTCGAAGCCGGTCATGTCTGGCAGTTGGATGTCTAACAATACCAAGTCATAGTCTTCAGGGTTGAAGGCAATTTGCGCCTCTTTACCCGTCATCACCACTGTCACTTCGTGACCTAAGCTTTCAAGTAGAGAGCGAGCCACAGTGATGTTAAGTTCAATATCTTCGACCATGAAGATCTTAAGATTCGACTGCTTTCTTGGCGTTTTAATCAGAGCTTGAGTATCGTGATTAACAGGAACTCGAATCGATACCGTAAAGGTACTACCAAAGCCCTCTTCACTGGTCACTTCGATGTGGCCGTCCATCATATTGATCAGCTGCTGCGATACCGCAAGGCCAATGCCTGTACCCACCGCATGCAGATTATCCGTTCCGGATTTCACCTGATAATACATCTCGAAGATCTTCTCGATTTCACTTTCAGGGATACCAATACCGGTGTCTTCCACTTCCATCGTGATGTTGGCAAAGTCGCCATCAATTTCAGCGCTGACCGTCATCACGACACCACCATCTTTGGTGAACTTCATCGCGTTACTTACGAGATTCCACAACACCTGTCTCAGGCGAGTACCATCCACTTCAACGGCAGCAGGGAGATCGGACAAGCGTTCTAGATCGAACCTCAACCCTTTTTGTTCAGCCATCAGTGCAGAGATACTTTCGATCTCAACAACGAAATCTTCAAAGTTGATTGGGGTTGGGAATAACTCAAGCTTACGACGATCGAACTTATCCATATCGATAATATCGTTGAAGATATTACCCAGTGTCACTGCGCTCACCTTGATGGTTTGCATCTGTTTACGCTGTTCGGTGGTCAATTGGCTATCAAGCAACATGCGGCTCAAACCAATGATGCCATTAAGCGGTGTTCTTAGCTCATGACTAATGGTTGAGATAAAGGTGGTCTTATCGCGACTGGCTTTCTCTAGCGACTCTTGATGCTCTTTACGCTCGGTAATATCACGACCAAAACCCACTAAGCCTAAGTGCCGGCCATCTTTGCTGTAGAAAGGTACTTTACGCAGTTCGAAGTAGCTCTTACGCCCATCTGGGTATTCAAGCCATTGGTCATAAGTGAGCGCTTGGTTATCGGCAAACACCTTCTTATCGGTTTCCACCACTTGCTGAGCAACCTCTTTGCTGTAGACATCCCAAGGCGTCAAACCGACTAGCTCTTTTTCTGTCTTGCCGGTGAGCTCTTCAACCGCACGGTTACAACCAGAGAAAACACCCTCTTCATTACGGTAATAAATAAGGTCAGGAGAAGCATCGATAAACGAGCGCAACAGCGCCGTACGTTCTGCTAATTCAAGCTGAGTACGTTCACGTTGGAAGACTTCATTCTCGAGATCGTGCATCGCTTCGGCGCGTGCTTCTTCTGCTTTTTCGCGCTCTTCGATTTCTTGATTGAGCTTCTCGATATTGAGTTGCAGTTTATTGTTGAGCTCTTGGTCTCGCTCACGCATGTCACCAAGCTTAGAGACCAACTTCGCCAATCTTTGACGCGACTCTTCCAGCTGATCAACCACCACTGACAAGAAATAAACCGCCCAAGGCGTGATCACTAAACCAAAGAAAACTGAACGGACAATGTCGATATCATCAACATTACCTTTGAGTGCGAGAGTGATACCCACTTGCACAACAACAGCGAGGGCAACAAGCGCTAGGGCGAGTAAGATAGAAAAGCGGACAATCCCCAGCTTTACGAGCAGATCCACGTAATACTGGGCGAGATTTTTCATGGGTTTCATTTAGCGCTCCATGCGATAAGACTAGCAACATTCTACCCTGTTTGAAGATAGTAGGTAAGCTAGCCACATCACACGCAGCAAGAGATTAGCGGTAATATCGAAGGTTAATCCAATTAATATAAATACCGAACAAGCCAAAACAGGCGCGGCTGCTCAAACAATCAATTTTATAAAGTTAGTGAATAGAGTATGGATGCACTATCGAACGATTTCGACCTTCAGATTTCGCTTGATACAACGCACTGTCAGCCAAGGCAACAGCAGACTCCATTTCGTCATCAGGTGTTGGTATATAAGAGACAATACCAATACTCACCGTGATGGAGTCAGACACTGTCGACTTCTCATGAGCGAGTCCTAGTTTTTGCACTTCATCATGAATTCGACGGGCGACCATAAGCGCACCTTCTGTGGTTGTGTTTGGGAGAATAAAGCCAAACTCTTCACCACCGTATCGAGCCACGCAATCCGAAGAGCGATTCAACACCTGCTTAAAGGCTTGTGAAACCTGAATCAAAGCATCGTCACCTTGTTGGTGTCCATAGAAATCGTTATAGCCTTTAAAGAAATCGATGTCACACAGCATGATCGTCAACGGCAACTTCTCTCGCACGTGATGATGCCACAAAGTAGACAGCTGCTCATCAAAGCGACGTCGATTGGACACCTGAGTTAAACTATCCATAAAACTGAGGCGCTCAAGCTCTAAATTGGCTTCTTCAAGTTTCTGCTCAGCGAGGTAACGTTCTGTGATATCACGTGCCATGATCAGTACACCATTGGTACTCGATGCAGGGTCTCTAAAAGGCGACTTCACTACATCATACCAAGTAAACTCTCCATCACTTGAAACCAATTTGTCGATGTAACGCAACGAGTTACCTTGATGAAGCACTTGGTGATCAGTCTCTGAGACGCGCATATAAATGCTATTTGGTACTACGTCTTGTAGACGTTTACCCACTAAGTCACTGACTTCAGAAATACCCAACGCTGCCACAAATGGCTTATTACACGCCTGGTAGACCATATTTTCGTTGAAGATACCAATCGAGTCAGGACTCGCTTCCAGGATGTTTTGTAAAATGGTGTCACGCTGTGCAAGTGCAACTTCGGTATCTTTACGTTTTTCCATTTCCCCACGCAGTTGCTGTTGCATGTCATGCCAATCCGTCACATCGTGACTTATCGAGAGCGTACCTATGGTTTCCCCACTTTGCGAGAGTAAGACACTTTGATAAGTTTCAAGGAGACACCCCTTACCATCTTGGTCTGTGGTCCATGAGCGCTCACTGACGCGGCCTTTTAAGGCACCACTAGACACACTTAAAGTGCCTTCTTCAGGACGACCATGCCAAAACTTTTTAAACGCACGATTACTCGCGACCAATTCACCCTTTTGATCGATGACATAGACCAACTCAGATAAAGAATCCAAAGCGGTACGAGCAACATTGAGATCACGAACCTCTTGGGAAAGCTCTTCGTTGGTACTTTTATAAGGGGAAGCATGTATCATCCAAGCCTTTCTACTTCTAAAGTGGATCTTACGACCCACCAAGTTGATCTTAAAAGACTCAAATTCAGAAAGAACCCAGGACGAGAGATATTCAAACGTTCGAGAGTTGATGTGATCAGTGAGGTAATGACGAAAACTATTCTCAGCTTCCACTGTTGGAAAACGAAAGTGAGTACCGATTTGGCGGATACCAAGCAACTGCATGGCTTGGCGATTGGCGTACAAGATCTCGCCACTTCGGATGTCAACAAAATAAAGAGGTGAAGGCGTAGCAAGAAGAAGCTGTTCAATATATGACTGGTAACGTAAATAAATATGCCAGCAGATGAGACCTATCAGCAATAGAACAACGATATATATACCGTAGCCATACGCCCTATCCCATAACCAAGTCATTACCAGTTCCATCTGCTCTCAATCTATACTTATAAATTCTGTGAGGGAAATGTTACCACTATTTGTTGGTTTTATCTGCTGTTACCTACAGTCACCCATTCTGATCAATTGGTCGCGTTTAAAACAGGTTGCGTGTACTCGAATGCAAAGCCTGTTTTAATGCCTTGTGCGCCGGTTTTATCAAGCGAACGACCAATCTCAGTCATCGCCAACCAGCGATTCTCACACCATAAAGGGGAGAGTAGTGTCGGGCGTCTCGCCGCAGAAGATACACGATGATAAACCACGTCTGCAGGTGTGCGTTGAATGATATCACTCGCGATATCAATGTACTCCTCAAGGCTTGGTGCTTCTAGCTTGCCAGCCTTCCAGGCTTTAGCCATGGTACTGCCCTCTACTATATGAAGTCCGTGAAGCTTAATACCATCGGTGCCAACCGCTAATACCTTATCTAGAGTTTCAAGGTTATCAGCTTTGGTTTCTTTAGGCAGGCCGACAATAAGGTGAGTACATACCTTGATACCTAAAGCACGTGCGCGCTGGGTGATCGTTTCATACACCGTAAAACCGTGTCCGCGGTTAATTCGCTTGAGGGTTTTATCATTGGCTGTTTGCAGGCCGAGCTCTAGCCAAATTTCGTAACCTTGCTTAACGTACTCCGCGAGTAGATCGAGTACCGCATCAGGCACGCAGTCTGGTCTCGTGCCAACACAAAGGCCAACAATCTCTGCTCCGGGTGCTTTTAGAGCCTCTTCATACATATTCTTGAGTACCTGCACCTCAGCGTAAGTACTGGTGTACGCCTGAAAATAAGCAAGATACTTCTTGGCACGAGCGATTTCACCCGCACGATCTGTTAATTGATCAGCAATACTTTGAACTTGAGTTTGTTCATCGGCAAAAGAAGCTACATTACAGAAGGTGCAACCGCCACGGCCAATTGTCCCGTCTCGGTTTGGGCAACTAAACCCACCGTGAAGTGTCAGCTTGTGAACCTTCTCACCATAACGACGTTGGAGATCTTGGCCGATAGTATTAACTAACTCGTGTAATTGCATATTTTCAAAGCACTCAAGTAAATAAGAATGAATATCAGTCTTTTTTTGAAAAAAAATTACATCCCTGCAAAATTCGACCAATTAGTTTACGCAAGGATTTTTGCGAGCAACCTATCAAATATCAATAAACATGCAAAAAATAAGCTCTATTTGCCTAATGTTGCACATTTGTTAGGCATTAAATTCAAAACAAAACGAAAAAAATGGTCTACATCGGTTAACTTTCATTGCAATTCGCCTAGACAAAATTGTAGGATACTTACACATATTGGCTATTTCTGAGTGTTTACTTACATCGAAAACTTGCCAATAAGTCGGTGATGTCCATACCCCACCTATATAAACCACTAGTTTGTGGTCAAAAATAAACGGATATCACTAAGGATTGTTTTTCTCGCAATACTTTTCCTGCGAGATACGGAAAGGATTCAAACCGCCAGCATAGGCAGGTTTAGACCCATAAATATAAAAGGACAAGGCTGACTTTATACAAAGAAGTTGCGCCTAGATTTAACTGGAAGGATGTATCTATGGTAGATCAAGAGCAGAACTCACAGGGTCTGTATACTCCTGAATTGGAGCATGACGCTTGTGGTATCGGTTTTGTTGCGCATCTAAAGAATCGCAAATCTCATGATGTAGTAACTCAAGCACTCGATATGCTTGCACGTATGGAACACCGTGGCGGCCAAGGCTGCGATCCGTGTTCTGGTGATGGTGCAGGTATCCTGCTACAGAAGCCGCACGAATTCTTACTAGAAGAAGCCGTAAAGCTTGGAATTAAGCTGCCATCTTTTGAAAAATATGGTGTTGGTGTTGTACTTTTCCCTAAAGATGAACACAAACGTGCACAGTGTCGTGACATTCTAGAACGCAATGCACAACGCCTAGAGTTAGAAGTTATCGGCTACCGTGAACTTCCAACTGACAACTCAATGATTGGTGCTGACCCACTAAGCACTGAACCTCAATTTGAACACGTATTTATCTCTGGCGGCCCTGGTATTACTCCAGAAGAGCTTGAGCGTAAACTGTATGTTCTACGTAACTACACGGTTCGTGTATGCCTAGAAAGCGTTTCAAATATCGGTGATGACTTCTACATCAACTCTATGTCTTACAAGACATTGGTGTACAAAGGTCAGCTAACAACTGAACAAGTTCCTCAGTACTTCCTAGACCTGCAAAACCCAACCATGGTGACAGCTCTAGCACTTGTACACTCTCGCTTCTCTACCAATACATTCCCTCGTTGGCGTCTGGCTCAGCCTTTCCGTTACATCGCGCATAATGGCGAAATCAATACGGTTCGCGGCAACCTAAACTGGATGAAAGCGCGTGAAGCGATCCTTGAATCGGATCTGTTTACACAAGCTGAAATCGACATGCTGCTTCCTATCTGTCAGGAAGGTAGCTCGGATTCATCAAACTTCGATATGGCGCTAGAGCTACTTGTTCTTTCAGGTCGTACTCTGCCACACGCATTAATGATGATGATCCCTGAAGCATGGCAAGAAAACAAAAACATGGATCCAACTCGTCGTGCGTTCTACCAGTACCACGCGAACGTAATGGAACCATGGGATGGCCCAGCTTCTGTCTGCTTCACTGATGGTGTTCAAGTTGGTGCAACACTTGACCGTAACGGTCTGCGTCCTTCTCGCTACACAGTGACAAAAGACGACTTCCTAGTGATGGCGTCTGAATCTGGTGTTGTTGAGATCGCTCCCGAAAATGTTGAATACCGTGGTCGTTTACAACCAGGTCGTATCTTCGTAGCTGACCTTGAACAAGGCCGCATCATTTCTGACGAAGAAGTGAAAGACGGTATTGCTAAAGCACAACCCTACGAAAAGTGGGTTGAAGAGAACCTTCTGAGCTTGAAAAAGCTACCGGATGCGAACAACGAATTTAACCAACCTTCTCCAGAAAAGTTGCTTCACAAACAACAATCGTTTGGTGTGAGCTCTGAAGAAGTAAACGAAATCATTCTACCTCTTGCGAAAACAGGCTACGAGCCACTTTCTGCAATGGGGGCTGACTGGCCGCTAGCGATTCTTTCTCATCAATCGCAGCACCTTTCAAACTACTTCAAACAATTATTTGCACAAGTAACTAATCCGCCAATCGATCCAATTCGTGAGCGTATGGTTATGTCTCTGAACACTTACCTAGGTAAGGATCAGAACCTACTTGCTGAAACACCTGAACACTGTCAAAAAGTAGAACTTGAATCTCCAGTTCTGTCTAACTCTGAGCTAGAGAAGCTACGTGCAATCGATAACGAGCACCTTCAAGCGAAGACGCTGGATATCGTATTCCAAGCAAACGGAGACAACGGCAAGTTAGAGCGCGCACTTAAGCGTATATGCCAATACGCAGAAGACGCTGTGATTGATGGCTACTCTATCATCCTACTAACAGACCGTGCGGTTAACTCTACCCACGCCGCTATTCCAGCAATGCTGGCAGTTGGCGCTGTTCACCACCACCTAATCCGTAAAGGTTTACGTGCTAAGTGTGACATCGTGGTTGAAACAGGTGACGCGCGTGAAACACACCACTTCGCAACTTTAATCGGTTACGGTGCAAACGCAGTTAACCCATACCTGGTTATCGAAACGATTGTTGAACTGCAACGTACTAAGAAGCTAGATCCAAACGTTCACCCACGTGAGTTATTCGATAACTACCGTAAAGGTGTTAACGGCGGTCTACTTAAGATCTTCTCTAAGATGGGGATCTCTACGCTGCAGTCTTACCACGGTGCACAAATCTTTGAAGCACTTGGTGTTAGCAAATCAGTGGTTGAAAAATACTTCACAGGTACTGTTTCTCGTATCCAAGGTCTAACGATCGACGATATCGCGCGAGAAGTACTGGTTCGTCACCGTGTTGGTTACCCAGCTCGTGAAATCCCAGCTCAAATTCTTGATGTTGGTGGTGTTTACCAGTGGAAACAACGTGGTGAGAAACACTTATTCAACCCAGAAACGATTTCTCTACTTCAAGAGTCGACGCGTAACAAAGATTACGGTCAGTTCAAGAAGTACGCAAAAGCAGTCGATGACCAAGGCGACAACGCAGCAACACTACGTAGCCAACTTGATTTCATCAAGAACCCTGCAGGCTCTATTCCTCTAGCAGAAGTAGAACCAATTGAGAACATCCTTAAACGTTTCGCTACTGGCGCAATGAGCTTTGGTTCAATCTCGCATGAGGCTCACTCAACACTGGCTGTTGCAATGAACCGCATTGGCGCGAAATCCAACTCAGGTGAAGGTGGTGAAGATCCAGCACGTTTCGAACGTAAAGAAAACGGCGACTGGGAACGTTCAGCAATCAAACAGGTGGCTTCTGGTCGCTTTGGTGTAACGTCTTACTACCTATCTAACGCTGATGAGCTACAAATCAAGATGGCTCAAGGTGCGAAACCGGGCGAAGGTGGTCAACTACCTGGTGATAAGGTTGATGACTGGATCGGCGCAACGCGTCACTCGACTCCGGGCGTAGGTCTTATCTCGCCACCGCCACACCACGATATCTACTCAATCGAAGATTTGGCTCAGCTGATCTACGATCTGAAAAACGCGAACCGTAATGGCCGTGTAAACGTGAAGCTAGTATCGGAAGCGGGCGTAGGTACGATTGCATCTGGTGTAGCGAAAGCGAAAGCTGACGTGGTACTAATCGCAGGTTTTGATGGTGGTACGGGTGCATCTCCGATGTCTTCGATCCGTCACACTGGTCTGCCTTGGGAACTGGGTCTAGCAGAAACGCACCAAACACTACTGAAAAACGGCCTACGTAACCGTATCGTTGTTCAGTCTGATGGTCAGATGAAAACACCACGTGACCTTGCAGTAGCAACATTACTTGGTGCTGAAGAATGGGGCGTAGCAACAGCAGCATTGGTTGTTGAAGGCTGTATCATGATGCGTAAGTGTCACAAGAATACATGTCCTGTTGGTATCGCAACACAAAACAAGACTCTGCGTGAGCGTTTCGACGGCCGTGTAGAAGACGTAGTGACTTTCTTCCAATACATGGCTGAAGGTCTACGTGAAGTAATGGCTGAACTTGGCTTCCGCTCTATCGATGAGATGGTGGGTCAATCGCACAAACTTAAAGTTCGTGATGACATCGGTCACTGGAAGTACAAGAATCTAGATCTAACACCTGTACTGCACATTGAGCAGGCGCGTGAAGAAGATGGAATATACAACCAGAAACAACAAAATCATAACCTAGAAGACGTTCTAGACCGCAAGTTGATTCAAGCTGCAATTCCAGCTCTGGAGAAAGGCGAAGCCGTGAATGCGAGCTTCCCAATCATCAACACGGACCGCTCTGCAGGTACCATGCTGTCGAACGAAATCTCGAAGGTTTACAAAGACCAAGGTTTACCACAACCAATGAACGTAAAGTTCCACGGTAGTGCTGGACAATCTTTCGGGGCGTTCCTTGCGAAAGGCGTTAAGTTCGAAGTAGAAGGCGACGCGAACGATTACTGGGGTAAAGGTCTGTCTGGCGGTACTTTGGTACTGTACCCAGATGCGAAATCTACTATCGTTGCTGAAGATAACATTGTGGTAGGTAACGTCTGTTTCTACGGTGCAACCTCAGGTGAATCTTTCATTCGCGGTATGGCTGGCGAACGTTTCTGTGTTCGTAACTCAGGTGCGAAGGTTGTTGTAGAAGGCGTTGGGGACCACGGTTGTGAATACATGACTGGCGGTGTTGCCATTGTCCTTGGCTCAACGGGTCGTAACTTCGCGGCGGGTATGAGTGGCGGTGTCGCTTATGTTTGGGATAAAGCAGGCGACTTCGAAACCAAGCTTAACTCTGAACTTGTAGACCTAGATCCAATTGAACAAGAAGATAAAGATCTTCTACTAGATATGCTAACCAAGCACGTTGAATTCACAGGAAGTGAAGTTGCTCAGTCTTTCCTAGACAACTTTGAAGCAAGTGTTGCATCACTGATTAAAGTCATGCCTCGCGACTACAAAGCAGTTCTTGAGAAACGTAAAGCTGAAGCACAACAAGCACAAACGGAAGAAGTGGAGGCAGTATAATGGGTAAGCCTACTGGATTTTTAGAACACGGTCGTGAGCTTCCAAAGAAGCTCGACCCGTCAGTTCGTATCGAAGACAACAAAGAGTTCGTACTTAACGAAGAGTTTGGCGACAAGATCAATACTCAAGCCTCTCGTTGTATGGACTGTGGCGTACCTTTCTGTCACAACGGCTGTCCGATTGGTAACATCATCCCAGAATTCAATGACGCGGTTTACCGTGATAGCTGGGAAGAGGCTTGGAATATTCTAAGCTCTACCAACAACTTCCCTGAGTTTACAGGTCGTGTTTGTCCTGCTCCTTGTGAAAGTGCCTGTGTTCTAGGTATCAACCAAGACCCAATCACTATCTGTAATATCGAGAAAACAATTGTAGAAACTGCGTACCGTGAAGGCTACGCAAAACCTAAAACACCTCGTTCTCGCACAGGAAAAACAGTAGCGGTTATCGGTTCAGGTCCTGCTGGCCTAGCCGCAGCTGAGCAACTGAACAGTGCAGGTCACTCAGTGACTGTATTTGAACGTGACGAGAAAGTTGGCGGCCTGCTGCGTTTCGGTATCCCAGATTTCAAACTGGGTATGGACGTGATTGATCGTAAGATCAATCTAATGGCAGAAGCTGGCGTTGAGTTTAAAGTGAACCAGCACATCGGTGTTGATGTTAACGCTCAGCAACTACGTCAAGAGTTTGATGTAGTCCTGCTAACAGGTGGTTCTACGGTTCCTCGTGATCTACCAATTCCTGGTCGTGAGCTGAAAGGTGTTCATTTTGCGATGGAATTCCTTGGCCAAAACAACCGTCGTGCCAACGACCTAGACCTGAAAACAGAAGAGATTCACGCTAAAGATAAGCACATTGTAGTTATCGGTGGTGGTGATACGGGTTCTGACTGCGTGGGCACATCAAACCGTCATAAGGCAGCAAGCATTACTCAGGTTGAGATCATGCCTATCCCACCAGAGAAGCGCCCTGCAAACATGCCTTGGCCTCAATACCCAATGATCATGAAAACCACCACTTCACATGAAGAAGGTTGTGAACGTCACTGGAACATCTTAACCAAAGAGTTCATCGGTAACGAGCAAGGTCAAGTGACGGGTCTACGTATTGCTGACATCGTTTGGCAAGATGCGAAACCAGGTGAGCGTCCAAGCTTTGATGAAGTGGCGAACACAGAACGTGTTATCCCTTGTGATATGGCATTCCTAGCAATGGGTTTCTTACACCCAGAGCCAACCGGTGTGCTAGCTCAACTAGACATTAAACTGGACGAGCGCGGTAACGTCGCTTCTGAAGGTTACGCAACTAACCAGAAAGGCGTTTTCGCTGCTGGTGATATGCGTACAGGTCAGTCTCTAGTGGTACGTTGTATTAATGAAGGTCGTGAATGTGCAATTGCTATTGATGACTTCTTAATGGGTAACTCAAACTTAGAAGCGAAAGCTGATTCACTCATGCTTTCCGCATAATATTTCTCGGGCTAACGTCAATGACGTTAGCCTAGAGGAAAAGCAACACCCTTCCTAACTTTTATATTTGGCTAGCACTCGATGCTAGCCTTTTTTCTATCTGCTTTCTGGCGCTTTCAAAGTCCCCCTGTTGTATATGTTAAATCTCGTTAACATCCACCTTGTATATCTCATTGATATCCATCGATTATTTTAGATTATTAAGTGGCTAATCGCGTTTATGCATGATAATTAACCATGAACTTGACCTTAAACACAATTAGCTATACGTTGTAAAGCTGATGAAAATAAAATCAATCGGTTTTGTTAACACAACCAATAACGTTTTAACTGGCTAAAGCAAACTATCAGTTTATAAAAAACAACAAGTACATGAATAGTTAGTCATTTACTGTCTGGATGACAGAGAAGCAAAAGGGAGAATTGCAATGGCTCTATATGATCCTAGTCTTGAAAAAGACAACTGTGGATTTGGTTTAATAGCGCAAATGGAAGGCCAACCTAGTCATAAGTTGGTAAGAACTGCTATTTCAGCCCTAGATCGCATGACACACCGTGGTGGTATCGCTGCGGATGGTAAAACCGGAGATGGCTGTGGCTTATTACTACAGAAGCCAGACTCTTACCTCAGAATCATCGCAGAAGAGAATAACTTCAAGCTCGGCAAGCAATATGCTGTCGGCATGATTTTCTTCAGCCAAGACCCAATCAAGGCGCAATCCGCGCAAGACATCGTCAATAAAGAGCTCGCTCAAGAGACACTCACCGTTGCAGGTTGGCGTGTCGTGCCGACTAACACCGACGTTTTGGGTCCCATCGCGAAAGACTCGGTTCCCAACATTCAACAGGTGTTTATCTCAGCACCTGCAGGCTGGCGTGAGCGTGATATCGAACGCCGCCTATACATTGCTCGTCGCAGAATTGAAAAGCAGATCACCGAAGACAAAGATTTCTATATTTGTAGCCTTTCAACACAAGTAATGGTCTACAAAGGTCTGTGTATGCCCGCCGATCTTCCGCGATTTTACCTCGATCTTGCAGACTTACGTATGGAATCGGCAATATGTCTGTTCCACCAGCGTTTTTCAACTAACACACAACCACGCTGGCCACTGGCTCAACCATTCCGCTATTTGGCGCACAATGGTGAGATCAATACCATCGAAGGTAACCGCCAATGGGCCAAGGCTCGTGCCTATAAATTCTCTTCACCGTTGCTGCCCGACTTACAAACGGCTGCACCCTTTGTGAATGAGACAGGCTCAGATTCATCAAGCCTAGATAACATGCTCGACCTGTTCCTTGCCGGTGGTATGGATGTGTTCCGAGCGATGCGCATGCTTGTGCCGCCCGCTTGGCAAAATCACCCAGACATGGACCCAGATCTGCGTGCCTTTTACGACTTCAACTCCAAGCACATGGAACCGTGGGATGGCCCTGCTGGCATCGTACTTTCTGATGGTCGTTACGCCGCATGTAACCTTGATAGAAATGGCCTGCGACCAGCGCGTTATGTGATTACCAAAGACAATCTAATCACACTGGCATCTGAGGTCGGTATCTGGAACTACGCACCGGATGAAGTTGCAGAAAAAGGTCGTGTTGGTCCAGGTGAGTTACTGGTGATCGATACTCGCCGCGGCAAACTGTGGCAATCTAATGAAATCGATAATGACCTCAAAAGCCGCCACCCATATAAAGAGTGGATGGAAAAGAATGTTCACAAATTAACGCCATTTTCTGCGTTGCAAGATGACCAAGTCGGTAAGCGTAGCTTTGACGATGACACGCTCAAGACCTACCAAAAACAGTTTGCGATGAGCAACGAGGAGTCCGACCAAGTACTGCGTGTACTTGGTGATATGGGGCAAGAAGCAGTAGGCTCAATGGGCGATGATACGCCGATGGCTGTTCTCTCTTCAAAAGAGCGTCTGGTTACTGATTACTTCCGTCAGAAGTTTGCACAGGTCACCAACCCTCCGATTGATCCATTGCGTGAAAAACACGTGATGTCTTTGGCGACCAGTATCGGTAAAGAGATGAACGTGTTCTGTGAAACAGACGGTCACGCCTATCGTGTGACGTTTGATTCGCCAGTACTGCTTTACTCAGACATGCAACAGCTTCTGCAGTTAAGTCAGAAACATTACCGTCATGTCATTCTCAGCATGCACTACGACCCGAATCATCAAGATCTCGAACAAGCGATCAAAGCGGTATGTGATAGTGCGGAACAAGAAGTCCGTGAGGGTGCGGTTTTAGTTGTGCTATCGGACAAAGGTTTAGAACAAGGCAAACTACCGATCCCTGCAGCCATGGTGGTTGGCGCGGTTCAAACAAGGCTTGCTGATACTAACCTGCGTTGTGATGCCAACATCGTGGTTGAGACAGCCACTGCTCGTGACCCGCATCAGTTCGCAGTTCTACTTGGCTTCGGTGCGACCGCGGTTTATCCATACCTTGCTTATGAAGCGTTAGGTAAAATGTTGGATGATGGTTCTTTAGATAAAGACTATCGTACCGCGATGCAGAACTACCAAAACGGTATCAACAAAGGTCTGTATAAGATCATGTCGAAGATGGGTATCTCTACGATTGCTTCATATCGTTGTTCGCAACTTTTCGAAGCCGTTGGCCTACATTCCGATGTTGTTAAGCTCTGTTTCCGCGGAGTTACCACACGAATCCAAGGCGCAAGCTTTAGCGATTTCCAACAAGATATCTATAACTTATCTCGTAAAGCGTGGACTAAGCGCAAACCGATCGAACACGGCGGTTTACTGAAATACGTCCATGGCGGTGAATATCACGCCTACAACCCAGATGTAGTTGGCACACTGCAAACCGCAGTTAAAACTGGCGAAACGTCGGATTACCTATCTTTTGCTAAACAGGTAAATGCTCGCCCTGCAGCAATGTTACGTGACTTAATGAGCCTGAAAAAAGCCGATAAACCACTAACACTTGAGCAAGTAGAGCCAAGTAGCGATCTATTTAAGCGCTTTGACTCGGCTGCGATGTCGATTGGTGCTCTGAGCCCAGAAGCACATGAAGCACTGGCTATGGCGATGAACCGATTAGGAGGCTACTCCAACTCTGGTGAAGGTGGTGAAGACCCACGACGCTTTGGGACTGACCGCAACTCGCGCATCAAACAGATTGCGTCTGGTCGATTTGGCGTAACGCCGCATTACTTAACCAATGCAGATGTTCTGCAAATCAAGGTCGCGCAAGGTGCGAAACCCGGTGAAGGTGGTCAGCTGCCAGGTCATAAAGTCACGGCAGAAATCGCCAAACTGAGATACTCAGTTCAAGGGGTCACGCTGATTTCCCCTCCTCCACATCACGATATCTATTCCATCGAAGATTTGGCACAGCTGATTTTCGACCTTAAACAAGTGAATCCTAAAGCCTTAGTTTCAGTGAAGTTAGTATCCGAACCGGGTGTCGGCACGATTGCAACAGGTGTGGCAAAAGCCTATGCGGATCTGATCACCATTTCAGGTTACGACGGCGGTACCGCGGCAAGCCCACTGACTTCGGTGAAATACGCTGGCTGTCCTTGGGAGCTAGGGCTCGCGGAAACCCAGCAAGCATTGGTTGCTAACGGGCTTCGTCATAAGATCCGTCTACAAGTCGATGGTGGTCTGAAAACAGGCCTTGATGTGATTAAAGGCGCGATTCTCGGTGCTGAAAGCTTTGGTTTCGGGACTGCGCCAATGGTCGCGATGGGTTGTAAGTTCTTACGAATTTGTCACCTAAACAACTGTGCAACGGGTGTTGCGACTCAAGATGAAACACTACGCCGTGAATACTTCAAAGGCCTGCCAGACATGGTGGTGAACTACTTTACTGGCCTAGCCGATGAAGTTCGCCAATACCTTGCGGAGCTTGGTGTAGAAAAACTTACAGACCTGATTGGACGTACGGACTTACTAGAAGCCGTTCAAGGCCTCACGGCGAAACAGATCAAGCTCGATCTCTCTTCGATATTGGAAGCTCCGGTATCTCCGGAAGGTCATCCACTGTTTTGGACAGAGCCAAACGCACCCTTTGATAAGGCTCAACTCAACCAACAGATCCTTGATGATGCAATCGATGCGATTGAGAAACGACAGTCCACCAGCCTTTACTACAACGTGATCAATACCGATCGCTCGATTGGCGCTCGTATCTCTGGCGAAATTGCTAAGCGTTACGGCAACCAAGGGATGGCGGGCTCACCAATCAAGTTGCACCTCGATGGTACAGCAGGCCAATCATTTGCGGTTTGGAACGCTGGTGGTGTTGAGCTGTATCTGACAGGCGATGCCAATGACTATGTCGGCAAAGGCATGGCTGGCGGCAAAGTCGTTATCAAACCTCACCAAGGCACCGCATTTACTTGTAACGAAGCGGCCATCATCGGCAATACCTGCTTATATGGTGCGACCGGAGGCAAGCTATTCGCTGCGGGTACTGCTGGCGAGCGATTTGGCGTGCGTAACTCAGGTACCGTTGCCGTGATTGAAGGTGCGGGTGACAACGCTTGTGAATACATGACTGGCGGTATTGTGGCCATTCTTGGCGCAACCGGAGTGAACTTCGGCGCAGGTATGACTGGTGGTTTTGCTTATGTGATGGATAAGGATGAAGATTTCCAAGGTCGTGTGAACAACGAATCGGTCGAAGCGCTTTCTCTATCTGATCTATTTATCCACCAAGAACATCTACGCGGCCTGATTGCGGAGCACTTAGAAGAGACTGGCTCAGTACACGCTGAAGCTATTCTGGCGAACTTTGATGAATGGATTCCGAAGTTCTACCTAGTGAAGCCAAAGACGGCGGATCTGAACACCTTGCTCGGCCACCAAAGCCGCAGCTCAGCTGAACTTCGTGTTCAAGCGCAATAATTGGAAGGAGCCAATAATGAGCCAGAATGTATACCAATTTATTGATGTGAATCGCGTAGACCCAGCGAAGAAGCCAATCAAGATACGTAAGATTGAGTTCGTAGAGATCTACGAACCTTTCACTAAGCAACAAGCCAAAGCGCAAGCAGACCGCTGTTTAGACTGTGGTAACCCTTACTGTGAATGGAAATGTCCAGTTCATAACTACATCCCTCAGTGGCTCAAGCTTGCCAATGAAGGGCGCATTATCGAAGCGGCTGAACTGTCCCACCAAACCAACAGCTTGCCTGAGGTGTGTGGCCGAGTTTGCCCTCAAGACCGTCTGTGCGAGGGCTCTTGTACTCTCAATGACGATTTCGGCGCAGTAACAATAGGCAATATTGAAAAATACATTAACGACAAAGCGTTTGAGATGGGCTGGAAGCCAGACATGTCTCACGTTGAATGGACCGACAAAAAGGTCGCTATCATCGGCGCAGGCCCAGCTGGTCTTGCAGCAGCAGATATCTTAGTTCGAAACGGTGTGAAGGCCGTGGTATTTGACCGCTACCCAGAGATCGGTGGCCTACTGACGTTTGGTATTCCATCGTTCAAACTTGAGAAAGGAATCATGGAAAATCGTCGCCGCATCTTTAGCGAAATGGGCGTTGAGTTCCAAATGAATACCGAAGTCGGTAAAGACGTTCAACTACAACAACTGGTCGATGACTATGATGCTGTCTTCTTAGGTGTCGGTACCTACAAAAACATGCGTGCAGGGTTAGACAACGAAGATGCACCGGGCGTTTATGATGCGCTGCCTTTCCTAATCTCTAACACCTACAAGGTAATGGATTTAGAAAACCCAACGCCATTCATCGACATGAAGGGCAAAAAAGTGGTCGTGCTTGGTGGTGGTGATACGGCGATGGACTGTGTAAGAACCTCGATTCGTCAGCATGCCGCTAATGTTGTGTGTGCTTATCGCCGAGATGAAGCCAATATGCCGGGCTCTCGCCGTGAGGTAAAAAATGCGCGTGAAGAGGGTGTGAAGTTCAAGTTCAACCTACAACCTATTGGCTTAGAGCTTAACAACGCTGGTCATGTGGTTGGTGTCAAAGTCGTGAAAACTGCTTTGGGTGAGCCAGATGAAGCTGGTCGTCGTCGTCCAGAACCTGTCGAAGGCAGTGAACATGTTCTTGAAGCCGATGCTGTGATCATGGCATTTGGTTTCCAACCTCATGCGATGGAATGGTTAGAACCTTTCGGTGTGGAACTCGATCAATGGGGGCGAATCAAAGCTCCCGGCAAACAAGAGTTTCAATACCAAACCACCAACAGCAAGATCTTTGCGGGTGGCGATGCAGTTCGAGGATCTGACTTGGTGGTGACCGCTATCGATGAAGGCCGCAAAGCAGCGGAAGGGATCTTGGATTATCTAGAAGTGTAACTGGGTTTCCTTTATTACTCAGTTCGTTACTATAAAAAAGGATCCAATGATGGATCCTTTTTTGAATTAGATTCGTTTATCACAAGCACAACGAAAATACGTAAAACAATTGCAAATAAGCCAATACCGATAACTACAATTAGAATTAAAAACAAGCCATAGGAAACACTATGAAAAAAGCCGCTCTCCTCTCGCTATCACTTTTAACGTTAACCGCATGCAGCCAAGGAATCACGGACATGAAAGACAGAACTTCATCACCTTGTGGAGACAAACCAAACTGCGTATCAACTCAAGATGATCGTGAGCAGCACGCATTGGCCGCGTTTGAGTTATCAAATTCAGCAAACCTAGATGCGATTGAGCAGGTTGCACTAACCTTACCGGGGTCGAAAACCGCGAGTAAAACAGAAGATTATTTGCGTGTTGAATGTACCTCTCGCATCATGCGTTTTGTCGATGACTTAGAACTTAAAATCACCGATGGCAAACTGATCGTGCGTTCAGAGTCTCGTACTGGCCATTCTGATTTTGGCGTAAACCGAAAACGAGCTGAACAACTTCGTGCTAGCTTGAAAAGCGAAGGCCTAATCAAATAGATAAAAGAATACGCAGATAAATCGCTGCTATTCCGATCAGAAGTGCCTCTGGGCAGTCGCTCGACACTTCGTATCCATGCTACAATTTCGCTCTACTGTTTAAATATTATTTATTAAGAGACTACACATGAAAATCGGCATCATTGGCGCAATGGAGCAAGAAGTTGCGATCCTAAAAGCAGCAATTTCAGACATTACTGAAGTTAATAAAGGCGGTTGTACCTTTTTCTCTGGTCAGCTAAATGGTGTTGACGTTGTTTTGCTTCAATCTGGCATTGGTAAAGTAGCAGCAGCTGTTGGTACTTCAATCCTATTAAGCGAATACCAACCAGATGTCGTTCTAAACACAGGCTCTGCTGGCGGTTTTGATTCAACACTGAACCTTGGCGATGTGGTTATCTCGACTGAAGTTCGTCACCACGATGCAGACGTTACAGCTTTCGGTTACGAAATTGGCCAAATGGCAGGTCAACCAGCAGCGTTCAAAGCTGACGACAAACTGATGGCTGTTGCTGAACAAGCTCTAGCACAAATGGAAGATAAGCACGCTGTTCGCGGTCTTATCTGCACTGGCGACGCATTTGTTTGCACAGCAGAACGCCAAGCGTTTATCCGCAAGCACTTCCCATCTGTCGTTGCTGTAGAGATGGAAGCATCGGCTATCGCTCAAGCTTGTCACCAATTCCAAGTACCATTCGTGGTTGTACGTGCAATCTCTGACGTTGCAGACAAAGAATCACCAATGAGCTTCGAAGAGTTCCTGCCACTTGCAGCGCAAAGCTCTTCTGAGATGGTTATCAAGATGGTTGCCCTACTAAAATAAGCGACTAGACATGCAAACACTGTTTGATCAGGTATTTGCAAATGGCGTGCTCCTTGTAATGTGGGGAGCACTGCTTTTTCATTTAATTTTACCTATCCCCCATGCCGCACATCCCACGACCTTATGGCATAAGTTTGCTGAACTTTTAGCAACCAAGGTTAATAACAATCAAAATTATTCCCAAAGCTTAATCTCAGGCACTTTAGCTTGGGGGTTAATGATCTTGCCGGCTCTGGTTATTCTATTGGCACTGCAGCCACTGGTTTGGCAATCACAACTGTTTGAATTAGCGCTGTTGTTACTCGCTATTGATTGGCGTAACAATGAAAAGCTGGCTAATCAGTTGATCAAAGCTCTTGGCCGAGAAGATAAAGCCACGGCTCGCCAGTTATTGGCGCCGATTGTTAATCGTCAAACTGAATCACTGTCATCACTTGGGCTTGGCAAAGCCGCTGCTGAAACTATCATCATGGGTTACGCTCGTAATGTGGTTTGTGTTTTATTCTGGTACGCCATTGGTGGTGGAATCGCCGCTTTAATGTATCGCCTGATTGTCGAATTAGCGCGAGCGTGGTCACCAAGCCGTAAGCAGTTCTCTCCATTTGGATCAACGGCAATCAAGATCGTCGCTATCCTAGAATTTATACCAATGCGATTGTTTGCCTTAATGATTGTATGTGGTGATAAAGCGTCTCACACATTCAAGATGATGCTCGCTCAGAGTCGCTCTTGGCCATTGCCCGGCCCTGCATGGTTGATTACTGCTGTCGGCAACAAGCTTGAGCTGTCACTGGGCGGCCCTGCGATTTACGACAACACCAAAGCTATTCGAGCAAAATTAGGTGGCAGAATCGCCCCTTCAGCCCTGCACTTGTCTCAACTTCAAAAACTGCTGTTTGGTCGCATCGCTATCTGGATATTTTTACAAAGCCTAATCTTACTATTTGTTCACCAAGGGATTTAGAGTGAAACCATCAGCACTTGTTACAAGCCTTACTATTTTGTCTTCCAGCTTATGGCTGCCTTTATCATTTGCAGAAGAAGCACCACGGACTCAAAAACAAGTACAGCCAGCTCAACGCGTGGTCAGCCTTGCTCCTCATGCCACTGAGCTCGCGTACAGCGCAGGTTTAGGCAACAGCCTTGTTGCCGTAAGTGAACGAAGTGATTACCCACCACAAGCCGATAAGCTTGAAAAAGTGGCAAACTATCAAGGTATCAAGGTTGAGAAGATCATCGCCCTGCAACCTGATCTCATTCTCGCATGGCCAGCGGGAAATCCGCCCAGAGAACTCGCGAAACTGGAGCAATTTGGTTTTAATATTTACTACTCAAAAACCAAGAGCCTAGATAACATCGCGACCAATATTGAGCAACTTAGCCAATTCGCAAGCGATCCAAGTATTGGCGAAAATAACGCTCAACAATACAGAGAGCAGCTCAACGCGTTGAAACTAAAATACAAAGATGCCGAGCCAGTAAACTACTTTTACCAACTCAGTGAGAAGCCGATCATCACTGTTGCTCAAGGGCACTGGCCAAGTGAGGTGTTTGAGTTTTGTGGTGGTCACAATATTTTCGAAGACAGTGCTTCCCCTTACCCGCAAGTTGGCATTGAACAAGTTGTGTTAAGGAAGCCGCAAGTGATCTTCACTTCTCAGCACGCAATTGAGAATGGAACCATGTGGCAAACTTGGGAAGATGAAATCCCAGCAGTCGCTCAACATCAGATTTGGTCACTTAATTCTGACTGGATTAATCGCCCGACAACGAGAACTTTGAAAGCGATCCAACAAGTATGCGATTTCTTCGATAGAGCTAGGCAAAATCACTAACTATTTGCTGCGTTTTTTCGTACAATTCGCCACCGACCTGTCCCTACAATTTTAACTATAAGAGCACCAGTATCATGGACTCCATGCTGCTTTATATTATCGATTTATTTGGCACCGCCATCTTTGCTATTTCAGGCGTTTTTGTCGCAGGCCGTCTTAAGATGGACCCCTTTGGTGTAGCCGTTCTAGGCAGTGTAACTGCAATTGGCGGCGGTACAATTCGTGACATGGCATTGGGTGCAACTCCCGTGTTTTGGATCACTGACACCACCTACCTTTGGGTAATCATCATTACCTGCTTGCTAACCATGATCATCGTAAGACGTCCCAAGCGTCTGGCATGGTGGATACTGCCAGTATGTGATGCGATCGGCCTAGCGGTATTCGTAGGCATTGGGGTTGAAAAAGCGCTGATTTACCAAGATTCTGCATTGGTTGCGGTTATCATGGGTGTTATCACAGGCTGTGGTGGCGGTATTATCCGTGACGTGCTTGCGCGCGAAGTGCCAATGATTCTAAGAAGTGAAGTCTACGCGACCGCTTGTATCATTGGTGGTACTTTCCATACCATGGCGCTCAGCATGGGACACGACTCAGAAACCGCCTTTTTGGCCGGCGTGTTCACGACACTATTGATTAGGCTTGGCGCCATTCGTTGGCACTTATCACTGCCGACTTTTGCTATCAAATAGATAGGACGATGACTAAGAGGCTCCGCAAAGGAGTCTTTTTTAATCCTGCTCACTCTGCAACCCATTCTAATGCTCTCGTGACACTTAGCGTTCCCAATTAAAAATACCTAACTGAGTTCAAACCTTTAGTTTCAAATCTAGAGAATGAATGTCGTTTCAGGTAACTTGATTCAATCATTCCCAACTTTCATGAATATTACTAAATGCTACTCGAAGGAATCGAAACTCTATTGGTATTGAGTAAAGCAAAGACGATGAGCCGTACTGGCAGTTTGCTTTATATCAGCCAATCTGCGGTCAGCAAACGGATTGCAAATTTAGAAAAGAAGCTAGGTAAAAAGCTCATCGAGCCGAGTGGCCGACAGATAAAACTGACGCCGGATGCGGTTGCATTGATCGAGAGTATTGGCCCTACGTTCAATGAACTTCGTGGTCTTATTTATGAACAACAAGAGTTGGAAGATACCACTCTAATTACCCTAGACAGCTCTAAGTCTCTGATAGCGGGCTACTTAGGTGAGATGATGGGGCAATTTATCCAGCAAGATAAATACATCACCATTACCACCAACCACACGCCAAGAATCATAGAGCGAGTGCAATCAGGCAAGGCAACTCTAGGGTTGTGCGCTGGCTTATTGCCACCGCATCATGGATTGATGACTTTCCACCTGTTTGATGAGCCGTTTTACATTGTGAGTAAGCAGCCACTCACGGCTCTTCCTCCATTGGTCATTACCAACGATATGACCAACCCTGCTAACTCTTATCAATTATCTGTGTTAGAAAAATTCGGCATCAAACCCTTGATGGAGATGGATGCCTACACCGCAGCGGCGCAACTTGCATTGGGCGGGACTGGGCCAGCGTTAATCCCGCTCTCTATCGTAAAAACACTCAATACTGAGCCTCAATACTTGTATAGCTTCCCTGAATTAGCAGGCTTAATTCGACCGATTCATGTCTGTGTGAGACCAAATAGCTACCAGTCTCCAAGAGTTAAAATACTGATAGAATCCATTGTTGATGCTGTTCCCAAAGCAGTTTAGAAGCCATCAGCATCGACATTACGATCACAAGGGGGCGAATCCATTTCTGCCCTTTTGTCACCACCACTTTAGCGCCAAGCTGAGCGCCCATAAAGCCACCAACCGCCATCACTAATCCTAACTCCCAAATTGGCAAACCAGCCAAAATAAAGAAGATCAGTGCAGCGATGTTCGAGGTGAAGTTCAGTACTTTGGTACGTGCCGTAGCATCGACTAATGAGAAATGACCAATCGCAACAAAACAAACCGTAAAGATTGAGCCTGTACCTGGTCCAAAGAAACCATCATAGAAACCAACACCGCCACCAACACATAACGCAAACATCGCCTCAGAGATCTTTTGTTTTCCTTCAGAAGCTCTAGTTTGTGGTGCTAACAGGAAATAGAGCGAGATAGCGATAAGCAGCAGTGGTATCACGCTGGTCAGAAGACTCGCATCGATGTATTGAACTAACTCTGCACCAATAGCCGAACCGATAAAAGTGCAAAAGATAGCGAGGCGCATCTCCTTGATACTAACGATACCATTACGCACGAAATACCAACTCGCTGAGAAGCTGCCAAATGAGCTTTGGAGTTTGTTGGTCGCCAGTGCTTGCGTGGGTGGCACTCCAGCCGCGAGCAATGCAGGTAGAGTCAACAACCCACCGCCGCCAGCCATTGCATCAATAAAGCCTGCTGCCGTTGCGACAACAAACAAGATAGCCAATATTTCTAGAGTGATTTCCATATACCCAACGCCTTAAATTCTCGTGTAGCGACAAGTTACCACCCTGAGCAAACGAACAACAACGAAACACAAGATTCTAACCTATTCCTGATTTTCATCATTTAGCCATTACCAGATTTGCATCAATTAACCGACACCAGATAACAGACATAAAAAAGCCCACTTCGAAAAGTGGGCTTTGAGCATTTATATCCGCTTAACAGCGATACACTTTGGGCGATTAAGCTTGAGAAGCTTTAACCTGTGCGTGCAGTTCTTGAACTGAAGTTACTGACGTCTTCGCGTCTGCAGTGTGCGCCATACAAGTCGCGAATGCAGCGTTTAGCGTAGTCGTGTAGTTAACTTTCTCAGCCAATGCGCCACGACGAAGTACTTTAGAATCTTCAATCGCTTGACGACCAGCAGCTGTGTTCACAATGTACGTGTACTCGTTGTTCTTGATACGGTCAAGAATGTGAGGACGACCTTCGTGTACCTTGTTTACAAGACGTGGGTTGATACCCGCTTCACCAAGGATAACCGCTGTACCGTGTGTTGCGTCTAGCTGGTAACCAAGCTTAGATAGCTTAGATGCTAGGTCAACAACACGCTCTTTGTCGCCTTCGCGAACAGAAAGAAGTGCACGGCCGCCTTCTGGGTAGATGTTGCCACAACCCAATTCAGCTTTAGAGTATGCTTCTGCGAACGTCGCGCCAACACCCATAACTTCACCAGTAGAGCGCATTTCTGGGCCTAACAGTGGGTCAACACCAGGGAACTTGTTGAATGGAAGTACAACTTCTTTCACTGAGTAGTAAGGTGGGATGATTTCTTTCGTAAAGCCTTGAGACTCTAGCGATTGACCCGCCATTACACGAGCAGCAATCTTAGCGATTGGCGCGCCAGTTGCTTTAGATACGAATGGAACCGTACGTGCTGCACGAGGGTTAACCTCGATTAGGTACACTTCGTTGTTCTTAACAGCAAACTGCGTATTCATCAGACCACGAACACCCAACTCGAACGCTAGCTTTTCAACTTGCTCGCGCATTACGTCTTGGATTTCTTGGCTTAGCGTGTATGCAGGAAGAGAACATGCTGAGTCACCAGAGTGAACACCCGCTTGCTCGATATGCTCCATGATACCGCCGATTACAACGCGCTCACCGTCACAAATCGCATCTACGTCTACTTCAACAGCGTCATCTAGGAAGCTATCAAGTAGTACTGGAGATTCGTTTGATACGCTAACTGCTTCATTGAAGTAGCGACGTAAATCTTGCTCGTCGTATACGATTTCCATCGCACGACCACCAAGTACGTACGAAGGACGTACAACAAGTGGGAAGCCGATTTCGCGAGATTTCTCAACCGCTTGCTCCATTGTTGTTACTGTTGCGTTCTCTGGCTGAAGTAGGCCTAGACGGTCTACAGCAACTTGGAAACGCTCACGGTCTTCTGCACGGTCGATTGCGTCTGGGCTAGTACCGATGATTGGCACGCCAGCAGCTTCAAGAGCACGAGCCAGTTTAAGTGGTGTTTGACCACCGTACTGAACGATAACGCCTTTTGGCTTCTCAACGCGAGCGATTGCTAGTACGTCTTCCAGTGTTACTGGTTCGAAGTATAGACGGTCAGATGTATCGTAGTCTGTAGAAACAGTCTCAGGGTTACAGTTAACCATGATAGTTTCGTAGCCATCTTCACGTAGTGCTAGTGATGCGTGTACACAACAGTAGTCAAATTCAATACCTTGGCCGATACGGTTTGGACCGCCGCCTAGAATCATGATCTTGTCTTTGTCTGTTGGGTTCGCTTCACACTCGTCATCGTAAGATGAGTACATGTAAGCTGTATCAGAAGAGAACTCAGCCGCACACGTATCTACACGCTTGTAAACTGGGTGGATATCGTATTGGTCACGCAGACGACGGATTTCGCTTTCTGCTACACCTAGAATCTTAGATAGGCGCGCATCTGCAAAACCTTTACGCTTAAGCTTGTTTAGCTCGTCTTTGTTCAGACCAGCAAAGCCTTTCGCTTTCAGTTCTTGCTCTAGCTTAACGATGTCTTCGATTTGAACTAGGAACCAACGGTCGATTTGCGTTAGGTTGAATACACCATCTACCGACATACCAGCACGGAATGCGTCAGCGATGTACCAAATACGCTCTGCGCCAGCTTCTTTCAGTTCATGACGGATAGTCGTTAGAGCATCTGGTGCGTCTAGGTCTACCATTTCGTCAAAACCAGTCGCGCCAACTTCCAGGCCGCGAAGTGCTTTTTGTAGAGATTCTTGTTGGTTACGGCCGATAGCCATAACTTCACCAACAGACTTCATTTGAGTCGTTAGACGGTCGTTAGCACCTGCAAATTTCTCGAAGTTAAAACGAGGAATCTTAGTTACTACGTAGTCGATTGTTGGTTCGAATGATGCTGGCGTTGCGCCGCCAGTGATGTCATTCATTAGCTCGTCTAACGTGAAGCCAACAGCCAGTTTCGCTGCAATCTTAGCGATTGGGAAACCTGTCGCTTTAGATGCTAGCGCAGAAGAGCGAGATACACGTGGGTTCATCTCGATGATAACCATACGGCCATCTTTCGGGTTGATACCAAACTGTACGTTTGAACCACCTGTTTCAACACCAATCTCACGCAGTACAGCTAGAGATGCGTTACGCATTAGTTGGTATTCTTTGTCTGTCAGCGTTTGAGCTGGAGCCACAGTGATCGAGTCACCTGTGTGAATACCCATTGGGTCGAAGTTTTCAATCGCACATACGATGATGCAGTTGTCGTTTTTGTCACGAACCACTTCCATCTCGTACTCTTTCCAACCGATAAGTGATTCATCGATAAGAAGTTCGTTAGTTGGAGATAAGTCCAAACCACGACGACAGATTTCTTCAAATTCTTCTTTGTTGTAAGCGATACCGCCACCAGTACCACCCATCGTGAACGATGGACGAATGATACAAGGGAAGCCAACCATGTCTAAAACTTTGTAAGCTTCTTCCATCGTTTTCGCTGTATCAGCAGTTGGACACTCAAGGCCAATTGCTTTCATTGCTTTATCGAAGCGTGAACGGTCTTCTGCTTTATCGATAGCGTCAGCCGTTGCACCAATCATTTCAACACCGAACTCTTCAAGAACGCCGTGCTTTTCTAGGTCTAGAGCACAGTTCAATGCAGTTTGGCCACCCATAGTAGGTAGAACTGCATCAGGCTTCTCTTTAGCGATGATGTTACGCACAACTTCCCATTGGATAGGCTCGATGTAAGTTGCATCGGCCATATCTGGGTCTGTCATGATTGTCGCTGGGTTCGAGTTTACAAGAATAACTCGGTAACCTTCTTCGCGAAGCGCTTTACAAGCTTGAGCACCAGAGTAATCGAACTCACATGCTTGGCCGATAACGATCGGGCCAGCACCTAGAATAAGAATACTTTTAATGTCAGTACGTTTTGGCATTGTCTACTACTCCGAATTACGCTGTGTGCTGTTTGATTAGTTCAATAAAGTGGTCGAATAACGGCGCTGCGTCTTCTGGACCTGGGCTTGCTTCAGGGTGACCTTGGAAGCTGAATGCTGGTTTGTCTGTACGGTGAATACCTTGTAGAGAACCATCAAATAGTGATTTGTGCGTTGCACGTAGTGTCTCTGGAAGGGTTTCTTCGTCAGCAGCAAAGCCGTGGTTTTGCGAAGTAATCATCACAACATCACGATCTAAATCTTTAACCGGGTGGTTTGCACCGTGGTGACCAAACTTCATCTTCACTGTCTTAGCGCCTGACGCAAGAGCAAGAATCTGGTGACCTAGACAGATACCGAAGATTGGTAAGCCTTTTTCTAGGAACACTTTTGTCGCTTCAATTGCGTAAGTACATGGTTCTGGGTCACCAGGGCCATTTGAAAGGAAAACACCGTCTGGGTTCAGAGCTAGTACTTCTTCAGCAGAAGTTTCAGCTGGAACAACCGTTAGGCGGCAGCCGCGGTCAACAAGCATTCGTAGGATGTTTCGTTTTGCACCGAAGTCATAAGCAACAACGTGGTATGGCAATTCAGAGTCTGCTTTCGCCTCAGGAAGTCCACCCGTAAGCGTCCACGAACCTTGTTTCCATTGATACGCTTCTTTTGTTGTAACTTCTTTCGCAAGGTCCATACCTTTCAGGCCAGGGAATTCTTTTGCTTTAGCTAGAGCCAAAGCTTCGTCTAGGTTGTTACCCGCTACGATGCAACCGTTCTGTGCGCCTTTTTCACGAAGAATACGCGTCAGCTTACGAGTATCGATATCAGCGATACCAACAACGTTTTGCGACTTAAGGTAATCAGAAAGGGATTGTTCATTACGGAAGCTAGAAGCGATTAGAGGGAGATCGCGAATCACAAGGCCTTGAGCGTGGATTGAAGAAGATTCTTCGTCTTCGGAATTGGTTCCGGTATTGCCAATGTGAGGGTAAGTAAGGGTAACGATTTGTTGAGAATAGGAAGGATCAGTGAGGATTTCTTGGTACCCCGTCATCGAGGTATTAAAAACGACTTCACCAACTGCAGAACCTACAGCGCCAATGGCTTCACCGTGAAATACTGTCCCATCTTCTAGGACGAGTAGTGCTGACTTCTTCAAGACAACCTCCAGAAATAAAAATGCATTAAAATTGATTTAATTTGCAAATCTACCTTCCTGCAACACCAGAAACTGCGTGTTTATGGAAATTAGACAAATTGGCGGTATTTTAGTGATGTGCGTGATACGTGTCAACATTTAACGCAAAAGAAATTAAACATTTGTAAGGACTAATTCAATTTACGCCATCAAAGCTTCAAAAGTTCAACTTTCATGCTCATTTCGGCCGAATATTACGATTTTCTAATTTTCACCCCTCATTTTAGCCAACCATAGAGTAATAAAAATATCAGCAACAAAACGCAATCGATAAATACAAAGAGAAAAGATCGTAATTTAAAGACCTAAAACAAAAAACACATTATAAGCATTAAAAAAGACAGTTAAATAAGATAAAATCGACGATAAGAAGAAACTATAGGGAGGTTTGTAAAAGGGATATTACGAAGGGAAATGTATCAAATAAAGAAAGCGCCGGCAATTGCCAGCGCATAAATATCTATTTACAGCTCATTCAAACCTAGGACATCAGTCATGGTATAAAAGCCGGCTGGTTTATCATTTAACCAGACTGCAGCCTTGATTGCGCCATTAGCGAAAGTCATTCGATCAGTGGCTTTATGGGTAATTTCCACTCGCTCACCGATATCAGCAAACATAGCGGTGTGTTCACCAATAATGTCACCGGCACGAATCGTCGCGAAACCAATCTCATCTTTAGTACGCTCGCCAGTAATACCTTCGCGTGACCATACAGCTACATCGTTCAGCTCGTTGCCCATCGCACCAGCAATCGCTTCGCCCATACCAATCGCAGTACCAGAAGGTGCATCGACTTTATGGCGGTGGTGCGCCTCAACGATCTCAACATCACAGTAATCGCCCATCACTTTAGCGGCCTTTTCTAACAGCTTAAATACAAGGTTCACACCGACACTGTAGTTAGGTGCCATTACGATAGGCATCTCTTTTGAAGCCGCATCAATCACCTGTTTCTCTTCTTCAGAGAAACCCGTCGTACCGATGATTAGCTTTTTACCGTGACGTTTACAAAGTTCAATATTCGCTAATGTGCTAACAGGGGCAGTAAAATCGACAATCACATCAAACTCTTCGATGGCTTTAGACAAGTCATCCACTAGCGCGACATCAAAATGACCTTCACCACATAACTCGCCAACATCAACACCGACCAAAGATGACTCTGGACGCTCTGAGCCAGCACCAACACTTGCTTCTGAATTATGATGAGCGGCTTTCACCAAGTTGCGACCCATGCGGCCCGCTGCTCCTGCAATTGCAATTCTTACCACTGCGAATATCTCCATTGTTTTGGTTACCGTTGCCACTTATCTCTTGCAGCAACGTTCATTCGATTAATCTCTTTAAACTAACAACAATCTCAAACTCAGGCTAGCAATTACGAAAACTCTTTTACCACTCGCTCTAAAATTGGCACATTTGCTTCAGGGAAGGTGTATTGATTCAATGATTCAAGACTTACCCATTCACCTTGCTGACCTTCTTTGCCATAAGGTTGCTGTTCAAAGTCGGTCACAAGGATGAAGTCAAACTTAAGCGACTTGTCCGTGTAATCAAACTCAAGGTGCTCAAACAAAGACTGCTCAGTCACTTTAATGCCGATCTCTTCATCCAACTCACGAGTCATGGCTTGTTCAATGGTTTCACCCACTTCAACTTTACCGCCAGGAAACTCCCAGAAACCGCCTTTGTGCTTATCATCTGGGCGCTTAGTAATAAATACTTGTGACTTATCTTGGTTGAAGATAATGCCCGCTACAATATGGATTCTTTTCATATGATGGTGTTCCTTCTATGTCCCTACCGTCATTCCCTACAATGAGGAACGAATTAGATAGGGAATCTGCTCTTTTGTTAGTGCGAAAGATCCCCTACTCGCTCGCATCTCACTCTCGAGGATGACGCTATCGAAACCTTATTATTTTCACATACAAAAAGAGCCGCCTAAGCGACTCTTTAATCAAAACTATATTTAGGCAAAGCTGTATTGGTTGAGAACGAGAAGGCGACGCGGAGTTTACAAGTGTAAATGAGCATCGCCGACGAAGTTATCAGCCATTACAGCAAAGCATTAGTCTATTTTACCGTGACACTGTTTATATTTTTTGCCACTTCCACATGGACATGGTTCGTTACGACCCACTTTACGCTCATCACGTACTACCGTTTGTGGAGATGCCGCATCCGCTTCATCGTCAGCTAGCTGGTTTTCAGCCATTGCGTGTTGTGCTTGTGCACGGCGCGCCGCTTGTTCAGCTTGAGCTTGACGTTGAGCTTCCATCTTTTCAACTTCTTCTTGTTGCTGAACACGAACTTTAGAAAGGATGGTCACAACGTCTGTTTTCAGTACATCTAGTAGGCCTTCAAACAGTTCAAACGACTCGCGCTTATACTCTTGTTTCGGGTTCTTCTGAGCATAACCACGTAAGTGGATACCTTGACGAAGGTGATCCATCGCAGCCAAGTGCTCTTTCCAAAGGCCGTCTAGCGTTTGTAGCATCACAGACTTCTCGAAGTTACGCAGTACTTGAGCACCAACCACTTCTTCTTTCTGTTTGTAAGAATCAACCGCCATACCAAGAATGCGCTCACGCAATGCTTCTTCATAAAGCTTGTCGTCTTCGTCTAACCAACCTTGAATGTCAAAGTCTAGATCGAAGTCATTCTTCAGACGATCTTGCAGACCCGCAATGTCCCACATATCTTCAAGAGACTGAGGAGCGATGTATTCATCAATAACTGACGCCAGTACATCTTCACGGTTGTGTTCGATCATTTCACTGATGTCATCTGAACTCATCAGTTCATCACGTAGCTCATAAACAACCTTACGTTGGTCATTGGCTACATCATCGTACTCAAGAAGCTGCTTACGGATGTCGAAGTTACGACCTTCCACTTTACGTTGTGCTTTTTCAATTGAGCGAGACAGCATCTTAGATTCAATCGCTTCGCCTTCGTCCATACCACTTTGGATAAGACCAGCCATACGATCAGACGTAAATATACGTAGTAGAGAATCTTCCATTGATAGGTAGAAACGAGAAGAACCCGCATCACCTTGACGACCAGAACGACCACGTAGCTGGTTATCGATACGGCGAGATTCATGACGCTCAGTACCAATAATGTGCAGACCACCTGACTCAAGTACTTTATCGTGAATGATTCTCCAATCAGCTTTGATCTTCTCGATCTGCTCTTTGGTTGGGTTCTCTATCTTCTCAAGTTGTGCCTGCCAGCTACCACCTAGCACGATATCGGTACCACGACCGGCCATGTTAGTTGCGATAGTTACCGCACCAGGCATACCAGCTTGTGCAACGATCTCAGCTTCCATTTCATGAAACTTAGCATTTAGAACGTTGTGCTTAATTTTTGATTTTTTCAATGCGTTAGACAGCAGTTCAGATTTCTCGATAGAAACTGTACCAACCAGTGATGGCTGACCAGCCGCTACACGGTCTTTGATGTCTTCAATGATCGCATTGAACTTGTCTTCTTCAGTACGATAAACCACATCTGGCATATCGTTACGAACCATAGGCTTGTTGGTTGGGATAACCACCGTTTCTAGGCCGTAGATAGACTGGAATTCGAACGCTTCTGTATCAGCAGTACCTGTCATACCTGACAGTTTTTCATACAGACGGAAGAAATTCTGGAATGTGATCGATGCTAATGTTTGGTTTTCATTTTGAATCTTCACACCTTCTTTAGCTTCAACAGCTTGGTGTAAACCTTCAGACCAACGACGACCTGGCATAGTACGACCAGTATGTTCATCAACGATAACCACTTCGCCTTCGTCAGTAACGATGTAGTCGACGTTTTTCTCAAACAATACGTGTGCACGAAGCGCAGCATTCACATGGTGCAATAGGCTGATATTGGTTGGCGAGTAAAGCGTGTCACCCTCTTCCATCAAGCCGTTTTTGACCATTAGTTCTTCTACAAATTCTTGACCGTTTTCAGTCAGGTGAACCTGTTTTGATTTTTCGTCCATGGTGTAGTGACCTTCACCACGGTACTCTTCTGAATCTTCTTTATCTTGACGCTCTAGAGAAGGAATTAGAGTGTTAATGCGCGTATAAAGGTCAGAACTATCTTCAGCGGGGCCAGAGATAATTAACGGAGTACGAGCTTCATCAATTAAGATTGAGTCAACCTCATCGACTACAGCAAAGAAGCGCTCACGTTGAACTCGGTCTTCAGCACGGAAAGCCATGTTGTCACGAAGGTAATCAAAACCAAACTCGTTGTTTGTTCCGTATAGGATGTCAGCTTGGTACGCTTCTTTTTTCTCTGGCGGAGCCATGTTTGCCACATTCACGCCAACCGTCATGCCAAGGAATTCAAATAATGGGCGGTTTGTTTCCGCATCACGCTTCGCTAGGTAATCGTTCACCGTTATTACGTGAACACCTTTGCTTGGTAGCGCGTTTAGATAAGCTGGTAGGGTTGCGGTAAGTGTCTTACCTTCACCAGTACGCATCTCTGCAATTTGGCCAGCATTTAGCACCATGCCACCAATCATTTGCACGTCAAAATGACGCATGCCGTAAACACGCTTCGACGCTTCACGTACCGTAGCGAATGCTTCAGGTAGAAGTTGATCTAACGATTCGCCTTTATCTAAGCGCTCACGAAACTCAACCGTTTTTGCTTTTAGTTCATCGTCTGAAAGAGCTTCAAACGTTGGTTCGAAGTTATTAATTTCTTTTACAATTTTTCTAAGGCGGCGCAGTGTTCTGTCATTGCGACTGCCAATTACCTTTGTCAGCAGCTTAGTAATCATGTGCTTGGAATCTCTTCGTTCTCAGATCGTCCGCGATCTATTTTAAATGCCGTCAGTCTCTACTAGCTATAAACTAGTCTTTAGTTACTAACCAAGGATACTGAGATAAATCTAGTATCTTTGATATTGTACTTGAGAGTAGAGTTTTCAAGGCTTCAGTTAAAATTAATGCCCTCTAGTGTAAGTAATTTTCACACCAACGACCATTTATAACCCCATTTGTTTGATGTGCTTGGTACTTTTCTTTCTAATTGTTGATGGATTAGCCAGACTATAGCCAAATACTAGGCAAATTTTAAATACTGACGACACTGTATCTGGAAAATAGATACAAAAAAACCAGGTCAATGACCTGGTTTTCAAAATCTTATATTGTCGTAAACAACAATTACGCTAGAACCATTCCTGGCTCAGCAAACGCAACAGGAGAGCCAACTTCTTCTTCGAACGTTGCCCATTCCCACGCTTCTGCATCAGCAAGTACTGCGCGTAGTAATTGATTATTTAGGCCGTGACCTGATTTGTATGCACGGAACTCACCGATAATAGCGTGTCCACACATGTAAAGGTCACCAATCGCATCTAGCACTTTGTGCGTTACGAACTCATTTTCGAAACGTAGACCTTCTTCATTAAGAATTCGGTATTCGTCTAGTACTATTGCGCAATCAAAGCTACCACCCAAACACAAGTTTTGTGATTGTAGGTATTCAATATCACGCATGAAGCCGAAGGTACGAGCACGAGAAATTTCTTTCACAAAGCCTTGTGAAGAAAAATCAAACAACAGGTGCTGTTCATCAGATTCAATTGCTGGATGGTTGAACTCAATTTCGAAGTCCATACGGAAGCCGTTAAATGGAACAAACTCTGCCCACTTATCGCCATCTTCAAAACGGATTGGCTTTTTGATTCGAATAAAACGTTTCGCTGCGTTCAGTGTTTCTACACCCGCTTGCTGTAGCAAGTATACGAATGGGCTTGCGCTGCCATCCATAATTGGGATCTCTGGAGCATCGACTTCAACAATAATGTTGTCGATACCCATACCCGCTAGAGCTGCGTTAAGGTGTTCCACTGTAGAGATACGTACGCCTTCGTCATTAACAAGAGCAGTACATAACATAGTGTCACGAACTGACGCTGGATCAGCTGGGAAATCTACAGGTGGATTTACATCTGTACGACGATAAACAATACCTGTATTTGCAGCTGCCGGGCGAAGAGTAAGTGTGACTTTACGACCAGAGTGGAGACCCACACCAGTTGTTTTCACAATTTCTTTCAGAGTACGTTGTCTGATCATCTGCTTGCCTCGTTATCAGTGCTACAAATCACGGTCAGTATTTACCGACCGCGAATTTTACCATTAATTCGACGATAGTCAAACTTTGGGTATTTGCTAATCAGCCTGACGTCGTAAGAATGCCGGAATATCTAAGTATCCACTCTCTTTCTCAGCTTTAGGTGCTGCACTTTGGCTAGCGCCTGTACCTGAAGAAACAGGTGACGTTGTTGGCTGCGGCTTAACTTGAGGTTTTACCTCAGTTTTTTCTTGCAATGGTTGTGCCACTTTATCTTCCACTTTTGGTGCAGTTTGAGCCGCGACCTGTGGTTGAGGAGTTGGTGCAACCTTAGCTTTACCACCAGCAACTAATGTAATGTCTGGTTTTTTCTCTGTGCCGATACCTGTTGCTACAACAGTTACACGGATTTCATCCGTCATATCAGGGTCTAGAGAAGTACCAATCACAACTGTTGCATTATCAGATGCGAATGCCTTAACTGTATTACCTACTGTTTCGAACTCATCCAAGCGCATATCTAGGCCCGCTGTGATGTTCACAAGAACGCCACGAGCACCAGCTAGGTCGATGTCTTCTAGTAGTGGGCTAGAAATTGCCGTTTCAGCAGCTTCTTCAGCACGGTCTTCGCCTTTTGCGATACCGCTACCCATCATTGCATGACCCATCTCTGACATTACGGTGCGAACATCCGCGAAATCGACGTTAATCATGCCTGGACGAGTAATTAGCTCAGCGATACCTTGTACAGCATTTTTAAGTACATCATTTGCACTTGCGAAAGCTTCTAGCAGAGTGACGCCGCGGCCAAGTACCTTAAGTAGCTTTTCATTTGGAATCGTAATCAAAGAATCCACATGCTTAGAAAGCTCTTCGATGCCTTGCTCAGCAAACGCTAAACGCTTTTTGCCTTCGAAGCTAAATGGCTTAGTTACAACAGCAACCGTTAGCACACCTAGCTCTTTCGCAACTTCAGCAATAACTGGAGCAGCACCTGTACCCGTACCACCGCCCATACCAGCTGCGATAAATACCATATCGGCGCCAGTTAGAACTTCTTTAATTCTTTCTCGATCTTCGAGAGCTGCATCACGGCCTACTTGTGGGTTTGCACCAGCGCCCAAACCTTTAGTGATATCACCACCAATTTGGATCACGCTGCTCACGCTTGTTTTACGAAGGGCTTGTGCATCAGTGTTAACACTGATGAATTCTACGCCTTCGATTGATTCACGTACCATGTGCTCAACAGCGTTACCGCCACCGCCACCAACTCCAACGACTTTAATTACTGCATCGTCAGACATTTCCATCATCGGTTCAAACATGTGTTATCTCCGTTTTTTCCTGCAACTCAGGTTAAAACTCTTTTTGTATCCAATTACGCAATTTACCAAATAAACCAGACATAGAAGGTGCTGAACGCTTAGGTTCACTGTAATCACCTTCATCACTGATCTGACAATCTCTTGCGTAATGAAGTAAACCAACCGCCGTAGAATGATACGGCTCTTTAACATAATCGGTTAAGCCACTAACTTCTAACGGCTTACCAACTCGAACTTGATTGCGGAAAACACGTTCCGCACACTCTACCAATCCGTCAATTTGTGCCGCTCCACCAGTGAGAACGATGCCAGCTGCAAGGTGGTGTTTAATACCTTCATCTCGTAGCTGTAATTGAACCGTATCAATAGTTTGGTTAACGAGCCCCATAAGTTCAGTGTAACGTGGTTCAATCACTTCCGATAAAGTTTGTCTTTGCAAACTTCTCGATGGACGACCACCTACACTAGGGACGTTAACAGAATCATCCTTGCTTACGAGTTCACTCAGAGCGCAACCATGGTTTACTTTTATCTCTTCAGCATCGCTCACGGGCGTGCCGAAAGCGAAAGCAATATCACTGGTTACTGCATTTCCTGCGTAGGAAAAGACTTCTGTGTGTCGCAGTGCGCCGCCAGTCCAAATGGAAATATCCATCGTACCAGCACCAATATCAACAACACAGACTCCAAGCTCTCTCTCGTCGTCAGTAATTACCGCATTACTTGAGGCAAGTCCTGAAAACACGATTTGTTCTACGGTGAGCCCACATCGTTCAACAGCTTTAATAATGTTTCTCGCCATGTCGCTATGGCAAGAAATTAGGTGAACACTGACTTCCATTCGAACACCAGATAAACCAAGTGGGTTCTTAATCCCTTCTTGATAATCAATGGTAAATTCTTGTGGGATCACGTGCAGAATTCTCTGCTCATCACCTATTTTAATTGATTTCGCGGTATGGATCGCTCGATCCATATCGTCTTGAGACACTTCTTCATCAGAGATAGTGCCCATGCCTTTTTCAATTCGGCTTGCGATATGTTTACCCGATAGCGAGATAAATACATTGCTGATTTGGCATTCCGCCATCAACTCTGCTTGATCAATAGCTCGCTGAACCGACTTAACTACCGACTCTAGGTCGTTTACACCACCTTTATCCATACCTCTGGATGGGCTTTGCCCAGAACCAATGATATTGATTTGACCATCAGGCAATATTTCACCAACTAGAGCTGATATGGTCGCAGTGCCTATATCAAGACCAACGATTATGTTGTCATCTGCGGTCTTAGTCATCTGTACTCTCTTCTAACTCTTGCTCTGGAAACCAGCCTACAGCGGCTCCCGTATCGTACCTGAGGTCGATGTAGCTCACTTGATTCGCCTTACTACCTAATTCGTTGTAAAGCGAAATAAAGCGCTCAACACGCTCATCTAAAAAATCTTTACCTAATTCTAAACGAATACCGTTGTCTAGAATGATTTGCCAGGCGCGACGCTCATTGAGAACGAGCGAGGTAACGGTTAACCCTAGGCTGTTAATTAAAGGCGTTATCTGTCGCCACTTTTCAATCACTTGTTGGCTAGTGCCATCTGGACCGTAAAGTTTAACTCTATCACCCTTCAAAAGGCCAATATCACCATTAAACACCTGACCATCTTCATTCAACAGCATATTGCCATTCCAGATAGCTGCTGCATGATACTCAGTCAAAAATACTTTTATTGTGTCTGGCCACTGCTTACGAATCGAGACAACAGAAACCCAAGGCAACGCTTCTAAACTGTGTTGCAACACGCCAATATCTTGAGACATGAATGTTCCAATATGCTCTAGCTCGCTAAAGGCATGTTGAACATCACCGGCTGTTACATAAGTTAAGTCGCCTTGCAGTACTATTTTGGAGAGAGGCAATCGCTGATCGTCCCACATCCAAGTCAGTGTGGTATAGAAAAGAAATCCAATGAATAGCAATACCATGACAAAAAAAGACCCGCCTAAGGCGTGTTTCTTGAGCGACGGCAAACTGAATAGGTGGCGGTTTTCGCTAAAAGTACTTTCTACCAAAGCCCGCATTCCCTGTCGTTGGTTCGCAATTCTATTCCCTATCTTCGTAATAGAGGTAAAAGCACTTACTTTAACCTATGAATTATACTGAGCAAAACTAAACTATCAAACGTTGATAATAAGATTTTTGGTCAATTTTAGGTCAATCGCAAGAAGTGAGCGATTGACCACAGTCTGTAGACAGTATTCTGTTACGCGTTCTGCATCTTATTAATGTCTAATTGCAATGATTCCAACTGCTTCGCTACACGGCCAACGTCGCCCGCACCCTGCGTTAAAACAAGGTCACCGCCTTGAATTACATTGGCTAAAGCCGATGGCAGTGCGTTTATATCGGCAACAAAGATGGGATCTATCTTACCACGCCCGCGAATAGTTCGACTTAATGAACGCCCGTCAGCCCCTGCAATAGGTTTCTCACCTGCAGAATAAACATCTAACAGAATTAGGACATCAACTTGTTCAAGAACGTTCGCAAAATCATCATATAGATCACGAGTACGGCTATAACGGTGCGGTTGGAAGATCATAACAAGACGTTTATCAGTCCAGCCACTTCGTGCAGCTTGAATCGTCACGTCAACTTCGGTTGGGTGATGACCGTAATCATCAACCAGCATTGCAACGCCTTTGCCTGTTTCATACTCACCTAGGTGATCGAAACGACGACCCGTGCCTTCGGTTCCCGCCATCGCTTTTAGAATCGCTTCATCGCTGATGTCATCTTCTGTTGCAACAGCAATCGCAGCGGATGCATTCAATGCATTGTGACGACCCGGAATGTTTAGCGTGATATCAAGGTTAGCTTTACCTTCACGTACCACAGTGAATTTGCCTTGCTGACCTTCTTGTACGTAGTTTTCAATACGGATATCAGCATCTTCTGAGAAGCCGTAAGTAATCACTTGGCGGCTAACCTGAGGAATAAGCTCACGAACCACAGGATCATCAACACACATCACAGCCTGACCGTAGAATGGCAGGTTATGTAAGAAATCAATAAACGTCTGCTTCAGCGTTTCAAAATCGCCGCCGTAAGTGTCCATATGATCCGCTTCAATGTTAGTGACGATACTAACCATTGGTTGCAGATGTAAGAATGACGCATCACTTTCATCAGCTTCAGCGATAAGAATACGGCTCGAACCTAAACGTGCGTTAGTACCTGCACTTTTCACCAAACCACCGTTTACGAAGGTTGGATCTAGGCCTGCTTCAGAGTAAATCTGTGTCACTAGCGCAGTCGTGGTTGTTTTACCGTGTGTACCTGCCACAGCAATGCCGTGACGAAAACGCATCAGCTCAGCCAGCATTTCAGCACGACGAACGATCGGTGTGCGCGCTTCACGAGCAGCAATAATTTCTGGGTTTTCTTCGTTGATAGCGGTTGAAACCACCACCACACTTGCATCGGCAACGTTACTTGCTTGGTGACCAACGTAAACAGTCGCCCCCTTGCTAACTAAGCGTTCTGTCACTGGATTTTGAGCAATATCAGAACCTGTGATCTGGTAGCCTTCATTAAGCAAGACTTCAGCAATCCCGCTCATTCCGGCACCACCAATACCAATGAAGTGGATAGATTTAACACGGCGCATCTCTGGCACCATTGCACGGATTTGCGCTAAGTCTTGGGTATGTTCAATCGTCATCAATTCAATCTCATTATTTTGCTAAAGCTTTGATCGCTTCAGCGACAGTCACATCAGCATCAAGCTTGGCGGCTTGACGAGCTTTTGTTGCCATCATTTTCAATTCATTTCTATCAAGCTGCGCGATAGTGTTCGCGAGCTTATCAGGCGTTAGTTGAGGCTGTTCAATCATTAACGCCGCGCCACATTCTACTAAATGATCGGCATTCAACGCTTGTTGTCTGTCTTTGTGCATAAACGGAACGAAAATAGAACCGACACCTGCTGCAGACACTTCGGATACAGTCAAAGCTCCTGAGCGACACACTAATAGATCTGCCCACTCATAAGCTTGCGCCACATCATCAATAAATTCAGTCACTTGAACATTATCTACAGAATGTGATTTGTATTGCTCAATCACTTGCTGTTGACTGTTCTTACCTGCTTGATGCACCACAGTGAAGCCTTCACCAAGCTGCGCCATCGTTACTGGCAAGGTATCGTTCAGGATTTTTGCGCCCTGACTACCGCCCATGACCAAGATGCGGATGTCACCATCACGCTCAGCCATGCGTTGCTCGGGGTCAGCTAAAGCAATAACATCTTCGCGTACTGGGTTACCCACCACTTCTGCGGTAGGAAACGCACCAGGAAAAGCTTGGAAAACCTTTTTAGCAATCTTAGACAGCCATTGATTGGTTAAACCTGCCACTGCATTTTGTTCATGTAGAACCACTGGAATACCAGATAACCAAGCCGCGATACCACCCGGGCCACTGACGTAACCACCCATGCCAAGCACTACATCAGGTTGCCATGCTTTAATATGTCGTCTGGCTTGAAGTATGGCATTAATAATCTGGAACGGCGCTTTAATTAGCTTGCTAATGCCTTGACCACGCAGGCCTTTCACCTTAATGAAGTCGATCTCAATACCATGCTTTGGCACTAAATCTGCTTCCATTCTGTCTGCGGTTCCTAACCAGCGAATTTCCCAACCTTGTTGCTGAAGCTTTTTCGCCACCGCTAACCCTGGGAAAACGTGACCGCCAGTACCACCAGCCATCACTAAAAGTTTTTTGTTTTGTTTCATAACGTTAGATTCTTATTCTACTAATTCGTTTTGATTGTCGGCTTGTTCTTTTTGTTGCACTCGGCATTCATGATCGATTCGCAGCAGCATAGAAACCGCTACTGACATCACGATAAGGCTTGAGCCACCGTAACTGATCAGCGGTAAGGTTAGCCCCTTGGTCGGAACAATACCTGAAGCGGCACCTACATTAACAAGCGTCTGAAAAGCAAACCAAATACCAATGCCAAACGCCAGATAACCGCTGAACACTTGGTCGTTTTCGAAGGCTTTTTTGCCAATAAAAATAGCTTTAAAAACCAAACTAAAGATCAACATCAACACCAAGGTTACGCCAACAAAACCCAACTCTTCTGCCAGTACAGCAAAAACAAAATCGGTGTGTGCTTCAGGTAGGTACTCGAGTTTTTGAATTGAATTACCAAGCCCTTGTCCCATCCAATCACCACGACCGAACGCCATCAATGATTGAGTTAGCTGATAACCACTACCAAACGGGTCACTCCAAGGCTCCCAGAATGACGTAACACGTCGAACACGATAAGGCTCAATAACAATCAAGCCAACAACGGCAGCAATACCTGCCACCATTAGTGCAATAAACTGTGACAGCTTAGCACCTGCGATAAATAGCATGCCAAACAAGGTAACCAGCATTACGACAACGGTACCTAAATCAGGCTGGCCAAGCAGCAACACCGCAAAGGCACCAAACACCATGATCGGCTTACCAAAACCACCGAAGAAGGTTTTTCTCACTTCATCTTGTTTACGAACCAAGTAGCCCGCCATAAAGATAAACAGTGATAGCTTGGCGACTTCAGCAGGTTGTAAGTTAAACAGGCCGAGAGGGATCCAACGCGATGCACCGTTAACCGACTTACCGACCGCTAATACCACGATCAGCAAGAAGAAGGACAGGCCTAGTAGATACATACTGTATTGAAACCAACGTTTCATCGGAATTTGTAATATTACACTGGATACGCCCAATGCTAACACAAGGAAAATGGCGTGGCGGAACATGAAGTGAAACGGCTGATCGGTCAAACGAGCACTGATTGGGAACGAAGCCGACGTTACCATCACCAAGCCCGTCAGCATCAGTCCAAGAGCAATCCATACCAATTGACGATCGTAAAGCGCCTCTGGTGTGGCACGGTTTAGCCATTGCCAAATGGATTGGTTAATCTCTTTCACTCTTTGCACTGAATGTTAGTCCTTCAACACGTTAGGCGTACTCATGAGCAAGTTCAGTGAACGCATCACCTCTCGCCATGAAGTTATTAAATTGATCGAAGCTTGCGCACGCAGGAGACAACATCACCATATCTCCAGCCACCAGATGTGGTGAGATAGATTCGATTATCTGCTGCATGGTCTCAAACTTTTGTGCTGATGGATGCAACGGCATAAACTGATCTGCATCTTCTCCGAAACAACACAACTGAACACGGTCTAATTGCGCCAACACGGGTTTAAGCTCGCTAAAGTCAGCACCTTTACCAACACCACCAACCAAGAGATACAAGGTACCTTGATACTCTAAACCTGACAGAGCCGCTAATGTACTGGCTACGTTGGTCGCTTTTGAGTCGTTAACCCATTTGATTTCGCGTTTGTCTGCCACCACTTGGCAACGATGAGTCAAACCATTGTAGGCTTTCAAAGCTTCAAGGCTTTTGCTGTAATCGATACCAACTTGCTTAAGCAGTGCTAACGAGACTAAAGCATTCGCCACATTATGACGTCCAACCAATGTTAAATCTTGAGTAGCAAGGACAGGTTTAGCGTTATCGACCAGCCACTCACTACCATCAATCGTTGATACACCAAACTCTTGGTTGTCGAGTCCGAATGTTACTGATGACATGCTTTGATCTGGATACGTCTCTTTGTCGTCGCGGTTTACGATCGCACACTGAGCATTATTAAAGATTCTTAGTTTAGCTTCACGGTAATCAGCCATGCCTTGATAGCGATCCATATGATCTTCTGACAAGTTCAAAAAGGCTGCCGCTGCAAGGTTTAAACTGGACGTTGTCTCTAGCTGAAAGCTTGAAAGCTCAAGGACATATAGATCGGCATCAAGCTCTAAAAGATCTAAGGCAGGAATACCGATATTGCCTCCGACACCAACGTTAAGGCCAGCCGCTTTAGCAAGCACACCAGTAAGGTCAGTCACCGTACTCTTGCCATTTGAGCCTGTAATCGCTACGACGGGTTTGTCTACCGCCCAGCCAAACAGTTCAATATCGCCAACAACTGGAGTACCCGCTTGGATAACATCTTGAATTTCAGGGGTCGCGAGTGCGATACCCGGGTTAGCAACCACTAAATCAGCCTCAGCCAACCATTGGCAATTCCAGCTTCCAGAATGCAGTTCTACCGATTCAGGCAAAGACTCTCTGCCTGGCGGTAGTTCTCGCGTATCGATTACCTTCACATGCGTATGAGGTTGATATTTTACGAGATGTTTAACGACAGAGAGCCCGGTAATACCGAGCCCCACAACCACTACATTTTGAATATTTTGCCAACGTTCCATTTAAACAAGATGCTCTTAATAGTTTTAAAGAGCCTCTATTACAGAGGCTCGCATAGGATTAACGAACTTTCAGTGTCGCTAGGCCAACCAGTACTAATACCATTGAGATGATCCAAAAACGCACGATGACACGCGGTTCTGGCCAACCTTTCAGTTCATAGTGGTGGTGAATGGGTGCCATGCGGAAAATACGTTGACCGCGCAATTTGTAAGAGCCCACTTGCAGAATAACTGACAAGGTCTCCATTACAAACACACCGCCCATGATAACCAGTACCAACTCTTGACGAACTAACACAGCGATCACACCTAGTGCACCACCAAGCGCTAGCGAACCAACATCGCCCATGAATACTTGTGCTGGGTAAGTGTTGAACCATAGGAAACCAAGTCCAGCACCGACGATAGCAGTACATACCACAACCAGTTCAGAGGTGTATGGAATGTATGGAATGTGTAGATATGCTGCGAAGTTAACGTTACCAGTCGCCCAAGCAATCACCGCAAAACCCGCCGCAACCATCACCGTTGGCATAATAGCTAAGCCATCTAGGCCGTCGGTTAGGTTCACCGCGTTACTGGTACCCACAATAACAAAGTATGTTAGTACGATGTACAATAAACCTAATTGTGGCATCACATCTTTAAAGAAAGGGACAACCAATTGAGTTGCTGCGGTGTCGTGTCCGTGAGCATACAGAGCAAATGCGACAACTAAAGCAATCGCCGATTGCCAGAAGTACTTCCAGCGAGCAATCAAACCATCAGTGTTCTTGCGAACAACTTTACGATAATCATCAACAAAGCCAACCGCGCCATATCCACCAAGCACTACAAGCACTGCCCAAACGTAAGGGTTTGATAAGTCAGCCCAAAGCAAGACTGTAATAATGATCGCAGCAAGGATCATCACACCACCCATGGTTGGTGTACCACGCTTACTAAAGTGAGACTCAGGGCCATCGTTACGAACAACTTGACCAATTTGCAGCATTTGCAGACGCTCAATTAAACGAGGTCCCATCCACAGCGACAGACATAAAGCCGTCAAAATGCTCGCGATTGCACGAAACGATAGGTATTCGAACAAACGGAAAAAAGAAAAGTGTGGCTGTAGTAGCTCTGCAAGCCAAATTATCATGAAAAGTTCTCCTTTAAAGCAGCGGCTATTTTACTCATTCCTGCACTATTCGCGCCTTTTACCAATAAGGTATGTGACACGCTTTCTGGCAAGCTTAGTTGCTGCTCTATGTGCGCGATCATCGCTTGATGCGTTGTAAAGTGGGTACCATTACAGACCTCACTAATCACCTTGGTATCATCACCGTAAGTAAGTACATGCTCAAAAGCGAATGGGGCAGCATATTCACCGACTTGACGGTGAAGTGCAAGGCTTTCATCGCCTAATTCAGCCATATTGCCTAAAATTAACCAACGTTGACCTCTGAAGCTCGACAATAGCTTCGCTGCCGCCTTCATTGCAGGCACGCTGGCGTTGTAACTGTCATCTATCAGCTTGATATTCTGACTTAATTGTTGAACCTCAACTCGCCCTTTGACAGAGATCAGATTCGCTAAACCATTTTTCACTTCATTAAGCGAGGCTCCAAATTGGATGCTCAACGCTGCAGCTGCTAATGCATTAGCTACGTTGTGCTGACCAATAATGCCAAGTTCGACCGCCATTACACCTTGCGGTGTCTGCATTTCAAAGCACGCTTCACCTTGCTCATTGATGCGAATATTCTTGGCAAAATAATCTGCCTTGCTGTCGCTTTCTGAAAATGTCAGCACGCTTTTATCTGCAAGCACGTCATTCCAAAAGTCACCACCATTGCTCTCTAGATTAACAATAGCAGTATCATCAGCGGCAAGCCCTTGAAAGATTTCACCTTTCGCTTGTTTCACACCATTGATAGACCCAAAGCCTTCTAGGTGCGCTGCAGCTACGTTATTAACTAACGCCACCTGTGGTTTCACGAGCTGCGTGGTGTAGGCGATTTCACCAATATGGTTAGCGCCTAATTCGATCACCGCATAGTCATCGCTTGGTTCACTGCGTAGCAAAGTCAAAGGCACACCAATATCATTATTGAAGTTACCTGCCGTAAACAGCACCTTGCCACGCTGTTGTAGAATACTTGCCACCATCTCTTTGACGGTCGTTTTGCCACAGCTGCCTGTAATCGCCATGGTTGGAACATTACATTGCTTATGGATCCAAGCACTTAGCTGACCTAAAGCAAGTTTAGTGTCTTCCACAACCACCTGAGTAATATTTAGGTCAAGTTTTCGTTCGACTAACAGCGCACTCGCATTCGCCTCTACCGCTTGATGACAAAAGTCATGCGCATCAAAACGTTCGCCAACGAGAGCTACAAACAATGCGCCTTCTTCAACGGTGCGAGTATCGGTAGAAACCGCATTAATTACGGTATTGTTTGAGTTATCAGCCTCAATCAACTCACCGCTGACCGCTGAACAAATCTGTTCGAGTGATACATCAATCATCATGAAATACCTAAAAGTTGAAGCGCAGACTCTCGGTCTGAGTAATGGATCGTTTCGTCTTTCAATACTTGGTAATCCTCATGGCCTTTACCAGCCAAAAGAATAATGTCATTACTGCCAGCCAGTTCTAAGGCAAACTTAACCGCTTGATAGCGATCGTGTTCGACGAACGCAGATTCAGGTTCTCTTAAGCCAGCCAGCATGTCTTTAACAATCAGTGCTGGGTCTTCGCTGCGAGGGTTGTCATCTGAAATAATGATTTTATCGGCGAACTGCTCTGCGGTTATCGCCATCATTGGGCGCTTACCTGTGTCACGATCGCCACCACAACCGAAGATAGCCCACAGCTTTCCAGAGCAGTGTACACGCAGTGCTGCCAATGCTTTTTCTAGAGCATCTGGCGTGTGAGCGTAATCGACAACGACTTTTGCTTTGCTCGGAACTTGAAACAGTTCCATACGACCAATAACAGGTTGAAGCTGAGACGCAGTGTCGACCAAGGTTTGCTTGTCGATGCCCAACGAAAGCAAAGTCGCAAAAGCAACCAGTACGTTTGATGCGTTGAACTGACCAATCAGTGGAACAGAAAGCTTCCCTTGCCCCCAACTACCATCAAAAGACATCTTAATACCCGTTTCAGCATAAGCAACGTCAGATGCCCATACCGACTGTTGGTAACCAGACAACGGAAGCAATGAAACAGCTATTGCATTGGACAAATCTGACATCCACGCTTTGCCGACTTCATCATCCACATTGATCACTGCATGTTTGCATTTGTGTTGAGTAAACAGGCTTTTCTTAGCCAATGCGTACTCTTCCATCGTGCCGTGGTAATCAAGGTGATCACGACTCAGGTTAGTGAACACACCAACCTCAAAATCCAACGCTTTTACTCGGCCTTGAACCAAACCATGAGAAGAGATTTCCATCGCGGTATAAACTGCACTTTCCTCAGCCAACTCGCTCAGTGTGCGTTGTATTTCAATCGCGCTGCCTGTGGTATTCGCCGCTGTTTTTAGGTTATCTAAGAAGCCATTACCCGTGGTGCCCATTACCGCCGAACGCTGGCCGACCAAATCAAGCCACTGAGCAATCAATTGGGTGATGGTGGTTTTGCCGTTGGTGCCGGTAACACCAATCAACTTAGTCGCTTGAGAAGAATAAACTCGGCCAGCCAGTTCAGAGAGAATTGAATTTAGCTCAGATACATAAACAACAGGAACAGCATTTAACCACTCAACCAAGCCATGAACTTTGTCATCACTCGCTTGTGCAATGACAGCTTTCGCACCTTGAGCGACGGCTTTATCGATAAAGCGACGACCATCAATGGCATGTCCAACAATGGCAACAAAAATATCGCCTTCCTTGATGGTACGGCTATCCAACTCCAATTGCTCAACAGCAATCGCATCTAGCTCAAGTGAACTAAAGTCCCCCCAAGGAGAAAGTAAAGATGACAGTGTGAGGCTATTACTCATATTGAATCCTGATTGGCTCTATTCTTGAAACTTGTTTTCATCAGCAGGGACATTGAGTATTTGCAGTGCCCCCTTCATGATTTCAGAAAAAACGGGGGCAGCAACTGAACCGCCATAGTAAAGGTCACCTTGCGGCTCATTGACTACGACAACCAGAGCGACTCTTGGATCGCTGACTGGAGCAAAACCCGACGTTATAGCAATATACTCATCACTATAGCCACCCGCAGCGGCTTTCCGAGATGTACCCGTTTTTGCCGCAACTCGATAACCCGGAACAGCGGCTCTGGTTGCCGTTCCGCCCTTTTGAGTCACACCTTCTAACATTTGCAATACCATCTCTGCATTTTCACGTTTGATGATCTGCTTTGAGAAGTCTTGGTCGTTGCTTTTAATGATATGAATCGGTTCATACATGCCTTTGTTGGCTAACGTTGCATAAGCATGAGCCAACTGAAGCGGGGTCACAGATAAGCCATAACCAAACGATAGCGTCGCGATTTCGAACTTAGACCAACGGCGACGGTTAGGGAAAATACCACTCGTTTCACCCACGAGATTTAGCCCAGACATTTCGCCTAAACCAACCGAACTGTACATACCAAGCAAGGCTTCAAGTGGCATATCAAGCGCTAATTTCGCCACGCCGATGTTACTTGATTTTTTAAGGATCAAGGCTAAATCAGCCTTGCCCACTTTAGAGGTATCACGTACTCGGCTACCTCCAATTTGCATGATGCCATTACCTGTATCAATAATAGATTTCGCATCAGCTGTACCATTTTCTAATGCGGCGAGCACCACAAAAGGTTTCACTGTTGAGCCAGGCTCCATAGCATCGGTCAGCACGCGGTTTCGCATTTTAAAGCTTTGTAAATCAGAGCGGTTGTTCGGGTTGTAAGACGGTGCATTGACCATGGCTAACACAGCGCCCGTTTTCACATCGAGTAATACTGCAGAGCCTGAGGTCGCTTTATGATCGGCCACCGCTTGCTTAATCGCTCGATAGGCTATCGCCTGCAGTCGTTGATCTATGGTGAGTTCTAGTGGTTTGCCTTCTTCGCGTTCTTCTAACGCAATGTTTTCGACAACGCGTCCGTAGCGGTCTTTACGAATCGTTCGCTTGCCTGCTTCGCCCGTAAGCCATTTATCGTAACTGCGTTCAACCCCTTCCAGGCCGTGCCCATCAATTCCGGTCACACCGATAAGGTGTGCACTGACTTCACCAGCAGGGTAGTAACGTCGAGATTCCGCTTTTAGGCCCACACCCACCAGCTTAAGTTCACGGATATACTTAGCCATCGCAGGGCTAACTTGTCTTTGTAGATAAATAAATCGACGGGATTTATTGCTAGAGATCTTATCGATCATCGATTGTCGCTGTAGGCCAAGTACATCGGCTAACGCATACCAACGATCAATCTGGGCCATACCATTTTTATCGAAAATCGTTTTTGGGTCGGCCCATACTGCTTCAACGGGAACACTCACAGCAAGCGGCTCGCCATTGCGGTCAGAGATAATACCGCGAGCAGAAGGAATAGCCTTAACACGCACTGAGCGAAGATCGCCCTGACGAATTAAGTTATCGGGTTCAATGATTTGGATATAAGCCACACGGCCAACGAGTGCAGCAAAGGCTAGAAACACGAAAGCAATAACAACGTTGAAACGCCATTTAATAAGAATTGGATCCGAATCCTTTTCGCTCTTCACTCGCTCTTTCGTTGATTCATTAACGGTTTTTGCGGGTGTTTTTTCCTTTTTACCGGTCATTTCAGTGTGATCACAACTTCTTTGTCGGAGTCTGGACGTTTCATGTCTAGCTCTCTTTTTGCCGATGCTTGAACGCGGCTGTGTTCTGCTAGCGCCGTCTCTTCAAGCATTAAATTTCGCCACTCATCATCAAGTTGTTCCCGTTCCACCAATGCCATGTCTTTTTGCGTAATCGCCTGACGTGATACATGTGTCGTAAGAACGACCCCCATCGCACTCGCAAAGATGCAGATAAGAAGCCCCAATGGGACTTTGCCCACGGAGATCAAATCAAAAAAGATTATCTTGGCTAAGTTGGGTTTGGAGGTCTTCATTGACTATAGCTTTTCTGCGATTCGTAGTACTGAACTACGCGAACGAGTATTCTCATCCACTTCATCTTTAGAAGGCTTAATTGCTTTACCAATTGGTTTCAGATCGGCACTGCCTAGCGCTTTGATCTGCTCTTCAGTTAGTGGCAGGCCATGTGGTACTTGTGGACCTTGGCTCTCTTTACGGATAAAGCGCTTCACCATGCGGTCTTCAAGTGAATGGAAACTGATAACAGAGATACGACCTTGAGGAGCAAGGATGCTTGCCGCGCCTTTCAGTGCGGTATCGATCTCTTCCAATTCACTGTTAATGTAGATACGGAATGCTTGGAAAGCACGTGTTGCTGGGTGTTTTTTCTCTTTGAAGCTTTTTGGAGCGACATCAGAGATAAGCTTAGCCAGTTGACCAGTGCGCGTTAGCGGTTCGTTCTCTTCATTCTCTTGATAAGCAATGATGCCTTTCGCGATACGACGAGCGTGTTTGTCTTCACCGAACTCACGAATAACCCATGTGATGTCATCAAGATCAGCTTCAACCAACCACTGAGAAACAGGAATGCCGGTTGTTGGATCCATACGCATATCAAGCGGGCCATCTTTCATAAAGCTAAAGCCACGTTCAGCATCATCCAGCTGTGGTGAAGAGACACCTAAATCCAGCAATACGCCATCCACTTGACCGACTAAGTCATAACGCTCTGCATATTCAGCCATACCTGAGAATGGGCCGTGAATAATCGTAAAACGAGGGTCATCAATCTTTTGTGCTTCGGCAATCGCTTGTGGATCGCGGTCGATACTAAAGAGTCTTCCATTCTCGCCCAGTTTAGACAGGATTGTACGGCTGTGACCACCACGGCCAAAAGTACCATCGATATAGGTACCGTCAGGTTTGATCGCAAGTCCGTCAATAGATTCGTTAAGCAATACTGAAATATGTTTGAATGCTTCTGTCATAGTCTTCTCAGTGAATGGATTGAGCCATTAGTTCGGCAATAATATGTTCTATTAACGTTTTAGTTTACTGATTTCACGCCGTATCTCCACCATATTGTGTCTAGCCTTTGGGAATTTTTGCCCCAAGCTCATATCAAGATGATGGATTCTAAGGAAATCTAAATAATTAACGTCAATATAAAGCAAAAAACCCATCACTACCGTTAAGTAATGATGGGTTCTTTATATAGGTGGAGTTGACACATACGCCGGGTTCTGTTCCGCTTGCGCGGCGGTAACCATTCGTCTAGGCCTGCAATCGCTCACAGGCTCAAGCAATCTACCCGCCCCCATACGCGAGCAGCGCAATGCGAGGGCCTATTTGATCTTGCTCCGGGTGGAGTTTACCTTGCTACGAACTGTTGCCAGTCGCACGGTGCGCTCTTACCGCACCCTTTCAGCCTTACCTGTGCCTCTTCCGAAGAAATGAGGCCATCGGCGGTCTTCTCTCTGCTGCACTTGTCGTGGGCTCGCGCCCCCCAGACGTTATCTGGCACCCTGCTCTATGGAGCCCGGACGTTCCTCCCCTCTACCAGTCTCCCGAAGGACTTCAACGTCAGTTTCCCGAAGGACCTCAACGTCAGTCTCCCGAAGGACATCAGCAAAGCAGCGATTACCCGTTCAACTCCGAGGGCGGATTGTATAGAGATTAGTGAGCAGTGTCTAGCGAGATCACAAATATGCTGCAAACCTCTAAGCAACTGCGTGAATTTTACACAATTCAGACAAAAAAGAGGAATGACGGCAATACCATCATTCCTCACAAGCTTTTCAATACAGGTTAGCTACTCTATAAAGAGGTTTCTATTCAACCAAGAGGCATCTAGTTGTCTAGATGCTCTAGGCCCCATTTGTATAAAGCGTTCTTTTTCAAGTTATAGATTTCTGCTGTCATCGCCGCCGCTTTTTTAAGGGGTAATTCTTTGGTTAGGATACCCAGCGTGCGAGTCGCTTCGTCTGGCAGTTCTGTGCTCGCTTCTTCACGATGACCATGAATCAATAACACCATCTCACCGCGCTTACGGTTCGAATCTTCTTCAATCCAATCAATCAGCTCACCCAATGGCAATCCTTGAATAGTTTCGAATGTCTTAGTCAACTCACGCGCCAACACAACTTCGCGGTCTGGGCCTAAGATCTCAAGCATATCTTGTAGAGAATCTGAGATACGGTGCGGTGACTCGTAGAAGATACAGGTGCGTTCTGCCTTTGCGATCTCTAAGAACTTGTCTTTACGACCTTTGCTCTTTGGCGGTAAGAAACCTTCAAAGCTGAAACGATCAGACGGCAAACCAGACGCACTTAGTGCGGTAATCACAGCACAAGCACCAGGAAGTGGCACAACTCTCACACCCGCTTGACGACATTGTGAGACAAGATGGTAACCTGGATCACTAATTAAAGGAGTACCCGCATCAGAGACTAATGCGATAGACTGACCTTCTAATAACCTTTCGACTAGAACTTGTGCTTTAGTTTGTTCATTATGATCATGTAAAGCGAACGTTCTGGTTGATATATTGAAGTGAGCAAGCAGCTTACCCGTGTGGCGTGTGTCTTCGGCTGCAATAACATCGACACTTGATAAAATTTCAATTGCTCTTTGAGTGATATCTCCCAAATTTCCGATTGGGGTTGGCACAATGTAGAGAGTTGGGCTCTCTGTGAGCAAGGTTTTGTTATCTGTCATTTGTTTACCATCACTTCAACGATTAATATAGATACAAATTTATACGGAATTTAAAGAACTCATGGCAACGATGAACCATAAGAGACTCAGTGTACCACGCTTACTAACTCCAATTGCATTAGCAATTACATTGGCGGCTTGTTCTTCAGGTCCTCAAACACCAACGAGCGTAGATATTACACTAGATCCAGTGCAATCAACTGAAAGTTACATGATGCAGGCGGATAGTAGCAAAGGAAGTCTACAAAACGACTGGTTAATTATGGCACTTAAGGCTTCTGTGCAAGCTGGAAAAACCGACCAAGCGACTCTGCTTATCAAACGCTTAGCAAAACAAGAGCTGAGCGAAACGCAACAAGCGGAATGGCAATTAGCGCGCGCTCAACTGCTAGTGAACAACTCGCAGCCGCAGCAAGCTTATAGCCAACTGAACTTCCAGCCTTGGTGGAAACTTCCGAACGAGCAGTGGAAAGATTATCACGAGCTACGCGCGAACATTTCTGAAATGCAAAGCGAGTATTTTGAGGCGAGCCGCGAGTTAGTTCTTTATTCAGAATATCTAGACGCTGACGACGAGCTCCAACAGCAAGCTGCTGACCGTATTTGGCAGAACCTGAATAGCTACTCTCAATACGAGATTCTAGAACTGAAAACATCGCCGACAGAAGATGTGCTTTCAGGTTGGTTGCAACTGGCTATCTACATGAAGACGCTGAATTCGAACCTTCCAAACCTGCAGGAAACCCTGTCTGATTGGCTAGCTGAGAATCCTCAGCACCCAGCAGCGACATATACACCTCAGGCGATCACGGACATCTTAGCGCTAGAGATCAGCAAGCCAACCAGCACTGCACTATTACTGCCTCTAACCGGCAAGTACGGCAAGCAAGCACAACTTGTGCGTGATGGTTTCATCTTTGCGATGATGAATGACAAAGAGCGCGAAGAAGATGCAACGCTGACGGTAATGGATACCAACCTGCAAAGTGCGGCTGAGATTAAAGCGACACTGGAAGAGAACAACGTTGATTTCATCGTTGGCCCGCTGATTAAGAGCAACATCACTAAGCTTCAGCAAGCGCAGAAAAACCACGAGAACTCGATTCCAGCATTAGCTCTTAATATTCCAACTCAGCTAGAACCAGATACTAATATTTGTTATTTCGCTTTATCGCCAGAACAAGAAGTCGCTCAAGCAGCGAAGCATCTTTTTGCTCAAGGCTACAAGTACCCGCTTATCCTTGCTCCAAAAGGACGTTTAGGTGATCGCGTTGAACAAGCGTTTAAAGAAGAGTGGCAAAAATACAGCAACAACGACGTTGCAATCAGCTTCTTCTCTGACAAACGCCAACTGCAGCGTAATGTGAATCAGATTTTCGGTTTACAAGAGAGCCAACAACGCATCGCTCAAATGGATGGTCTGCTTAACCTTGACCTAGAAACTGAGCCGCGCAGCCGTCGTGATATCGACTCTGTCTACATTGTGGCGAAGAACTCAGAACTCACACTGATCAAGCCTTTCATTGAAGTCGCAATTAACCCTGATGCTAGCCAACCTGCACTGTTTTCAAACTCACGCAGCAACAGCGGTGACAAGCAATATGAAGACCTAACGGGTGTTTTCTACAGTGATATCCCGCTATTAGTCGAGAGTAAAAACGAGCTAAACAAAGAACTTAATGACCTATGGCCTTCATACTCGAACAGCCAAAAGCGTCTACAAGCTCTAGGAATGGATGCATACTATCTAATGGATGCACTACCACAGATGAAAGCCGTACAAGATTACAGCATTACCGGTGAAACCGGCGTATTAACCATCGACAACAACTGTGTTGTTCAACGTGAAATCAGCTGGGCAGAGCATGGGGCTTTTTAGCCGTAAGTTCCTATCCAAGTCAACAATCACCCACAAACAAGTGGGTGATAAATACGAGACCGTGGCAAAGAATTATTTAATTCGACACGGTTTATCGTTAATTGAAGAAAACTTCATAGCAAAGTGTGGCGAAATTGATCTTATAATGCGCCATAACAAAACAGTTGTGTTTGCTGAGGTAAAATACCGCAAGCAAACCCGCTACGGACATGCCGCTGAAATGGTGACTGCCAAAAAGTCACAAAGGCTACTCAAAACAGCCAATATTTGGCTTATGCAGCAAGGCTTGTCGGTACACTCTACAGATTACAGGTTTGATATCGTTGCCATTGAAGGGCCGAATGACAATATCGACTGGATTCAAAACGCGATTACCCAAGGATAAACATGCTAGACAGCATCAAAGAAAGTTTTACAGAAAGTATTCAAATCCAAATTGCGGCGGCTGAAGCACTGCCAGACGCAATCACGCATGCCGCTCAAGCAATGGTTGCAACCTTGCTTAATGGAAACAAGATTCTTTGTTGTGGTAATGGTGGTTCGGCGTCGAATGCTCAGCAATTTGTATCTTGCCTACTTAATCGCTTTGAAACCGAGCGCCCTAGCCTTCCAGCAATGGCTCTCACTGCTGACAACACTACGTTAACGGCTGTCGCTAACGACTACCACTATGAAGAGATCTTCTCTAAGCAGGTACGTGCGTTTGGTCAAACTGGTGATATTTTACTGGCTATATCTACTAGTGGTAACAGTAAAAATATCATCAAAGCAATGGAAGCTGCGGTAACACGTGACATGACAATCATCGCCTTTACAGGTAAAGATGGTGGTGAAATGGCTGGCCTGCTTGGTGAGCACGATGTAGAAATTCGCATCCCTTCACACCGTACAGCACGTATCCACGAAGTACATATGGTGACACTACATTGCTTATGTGACCTAATCGATCAAGTACTCTTTCCAGCTCACGAAGAGTGATATACGGAGCATCACGATGAAATCATTAACTTCTATGAAGCTGCTTAAGCTGATTAGTGTTTCGCTACTTACACTGTCGTTATCTGGTTGTGCTGGTCTTTTCATTGCTGGTGCAGCAACTACTGCAAATCTAGTCACAGATACACGAACCACCAAAGAGATTTGGAGCGACAACAATATCGAATTTGAAGTTGCAGCTATGACCAATAAACCGCCATTTCGCGGCAACGTCAGTATCACAGCAAGCTCTTACCGCGGTTCAGTCGTACTGATGGGGCAAGCAACAACAGATTCTGAACGTCGTGCCTTTGAAAGCCAAGCTAAAGCAGTAACGGGAGTTGAAAGTATACACAACCAGATCCGAGTGAAAGAGCCATTATCTGTTAGTGATATCAGTAAAGACAGTTGGATTACCACTAAAGTGAAGTCTGCCCTACTTGCCAAATCTGAGCTTAACGGCATCAAAGTCAAAGTCATTACAGAAGACTCAGAAGTATTTCTGCTTGGATTAGTTTCTCGAGAACACGCAGATATCGCGACAGAAGTTGCGCGTAATATCTCTGGTGTGAAGCAGGTGATTCGAGCGTTTGAATATGGAAATGAGTCTAGCGACTAAAAATCAGTAAGCACAAAAATAAAAAGCAGCGATAAATCGCTGCTTTTTTTGTATTTGGAGTTATTTAAAAAATAACGCTATTTGATAACACGAAGACTTGGGCGACCTTTCGCTGGACGAGATGGCTCAGGTTCTGAGTCAGACTCTTCAGCATCTACGTCTGCTGTTGCAACACTCAAAGATGGGCCTTTTTCTGGTTCTTCAAAAGGACTTTCTTCAATTCCTTCTTCAAACGCTTCCATGTAAGCCTCTTCAGGTTCAAACATGGTGCCAGCACCATTCTCACGAGCATAAATAGCCTGTACTGCGTATAGCGGAACGATCACAGAGTGTGGACGACCACTAAAGCGAGCACTAAACGTCACAGCTTCGTTACCCAGTTCAAGTTGCCCAACCGCACGAGGCGCGATGTTCAGAATGATCTGACCATCTTGAACAAACTCTTCTGGAACTCTCACACCCGGTAATGTTGCTTCAACAACAAGATGAGGAGTCAATTCGTTATCAACCAGCCATTCATAAAATGCACGAAGCATGTATGGTCGGCGTGGAGTCATATTTGAAATATCCATAAACGCTTAGCGAACGAGTCGCATCTCACGCTCAGCTTCTGTTAGAGAAGCTAGGAATGAATCACGTTCGAATACGCGATTCATGTAAATCTTAAGTTCTTTAGAGCCAGGACCAATTAGTTCGATACCAAGCTCAGGTAAACGCCATAGTAGCGGAGCTAGATAACAATCAATTAGGCTAAACTCTTCGCTCATGAAGTATTCATACTCAGCGAAGATAGGTGCAAGAGTTAGTAGGTCGTTGCGTAATTTCACGCGAGCTGCTTCAGATTCTTCAGCGTTGCCTTTAACGATCTTCTCTGCAACTGAATACCAGTTACGCTCAATTCGGTACATCATTAGACGACTGTTACCACGAGCAACCGGGTATACAGGCATTAATGGTGGATGAGGGAAACGCTCATCTAGGTATTCCATGATGATCTTAGAGTCATATAGAGCAAGCTCACGATCAACAAGAGTAGGTACTGATTTGTACGGGTTCAGTTCAACAAGCTCTGCTGGTAGATTTTTTTCATCAACCAACTCAACTTCAACACTTACGCCTTTTTCAGCAAGAACAATGCGCACCTGATGGCTATACATATCAGAAGCACTTGAGAAAAGAGTCATTACAGAACGTTTATTGGCAGCTACAGCCATGGAGCCCTCCAGTACACTTTAAATAAAAACAATGGAGGCCTAAAGCCTCCATTGAACATTAACATAATTTGGGAATTAGCGCGGTATTATAGCATAATTAGTGTACATCACGCCAATACTCTTTCTTCAGCAAAATTACAATGATAGTGAAGATGACTAAGAAGGCCATTACCCACCAACCCATCGCATGACGCTCAAGTTGAACAGGGTCGCCCGAGTAAACCAAAAAGTTAACAAGGTCACGAACGGCTTCGTCGTATTCGCCAGCACTTAATTCGCCAGAGCCGTCAGTTTCAGTACCAACAACAGTTGTGACTTCCTCGCCATCAACCATATGAGTATCGTAAATTGGCGTTGGGATGCCTTGCAATTCTTCAAGAACGTGCGGCATACCTACACTTGGGAAAACAATGTTGTTCACGCCAAACGGACGAGATGGATCTTCATAGAAAGTACGAAGGTACGTGTATAGCCAATCTGCGCCACGAACACGAGCAACCAAAGTTAGATCAGGTGGTGGAGCACCAAACCAACTTGCCGCTTGTTCAGAAGGCATTGCATTAACCATCAAGCTACCGATTTTCGCTTCTGGGTCGAAAATCAGGTTTTCCTTCATTAGATCAACAGGGATCTCTAAATCATTCGCAACACGCTCATAACGCTGGTACTGCGTAGAGTGACAAGCGAAACAGTAGTTCATGAACATCTTAGCGCCATTTTGCAATGAAGCTTTATCTGTTAAATCATTATTCGCTTTATCTAATGGTACGTTTGCACCCGCTGCCATCGCCAATGACGGCAACATAGCAAATAAAATTACAATCCACTTTTTCATTTGAATGTCACCCTTTCTGGTAATGGTTTCGTCGCTTCATTTTTACTGTAGAACCACAGCAGAACGAAGAACATGAAGTAACCTAAGCTAAATATTTGAGCTAATAGCGTGTATGTTGGCGTTGCTGGAAGCGCACCAAGGACACCAAGCGCAATAAAGCTTATTGTGAATTGGATGATATTAATCAAATGCAGTTTGCTACGGTAACGGTAAGAGCGCACTTTACAACGGTCGAACCATGGCAGTAGGAATAGCACTACAATAGATGCACCCATTGCTACTACACCTAGCAGCTTATCAGGAACAGCACGAAGTACAGCGTAGAACGGCGTGAAGTACCAAACTGGAGCAATATGCTCAGGTGTTTTCAGCGGGTTTGCAGCTTCAAAGTTAGGCGGCTCAAGGAAGTATCCCCCCATCTCTGGGTTAAAGAACAGCACATAACAGAACAAGAATAGGAAACCAGCAACACCTACCATGTCTTTTACCGTCCCGTATGGGTGGAAAGGAATAGAGTCGATGATGTCGTATTTCTTAGTGTAATCCTTATGGAATGGGAACTGAGTTTTGTAGTCGTCGCCCATTGTGCCTTTCGGAAGCTTAGTCTCGATGCCGTCAGGGTTGTTCGAACCCACTTCGTGCAGAGCTAGTACGTGAAGTACGATAAGCAGCAGAAGAACAATTGGTAGTGCGATAACGTGCAGTGCGAAGAAACGGTTCAGCGTTGCACCAGAGATGATGTAGTCACCACGGATCCAAAGCGTTAGGTCATCACCGATAACAGGGATCGCACCAAACAGAGAAATGATTACCTGAGCACCCCAGTAAGACATTTGACCCCATGGTAGTAAGTAACCCATGAAAGCCTCAGCCATAAGCACTAAGAAGATCAACATACCGAAGATCCAAAGTAGCTCACGAGGTTTTTGGTAAGAACCGTAAATTAGGCCACGGAACATATGCAGGTAGATAACAACGAAGAATGCCGAAGCACCCGTTGAGTGCATGTAACGCAGTAGCCACCCGTATTCCACATCACGCATGATGTATTCAACAGAAGCAAATGCGCCATCGCCAGATGGCACGTAGTTCATTGTTAGCCAAATACCTGTAAGGATTTGGTTAACCAGAACCAACATCGCTAAAGAACCAAAAAGGTACCAAAAGTTAAAATTCTTAGGCATTGGGTATTCAGATAAATGCTTCTTGTAAGCATTCATCGCGGGTAGACGTTTCTCTACCCAATCAAGCAATCCTTGCATTACGCGTCTCCCTCGTCCACACCGATCATGATCTTAGTGTCACTCAAATACATATGCTTTGGTACAACAAGATTCAATGGAGCTGGTACGCCTTGGAATACTCGACCTGCCATATCAAACTTTGAACCATGGCAAGGACAGAAGAAACCAGACTTAACACCCTGAACTTGTTCTGCAAAAGAATCTGGCAGGTAAGTTGGAGAACAACCTAAGTGCGTACAGAAACCAACAGCAACGAAGAATTCCGGCTTAATTGAACGGAATTCGTTCTGTGCGTATTCAGGTTGTTGTTCAGCTTCAGATTGAGGGTCACGAAGTTGACCACCAATAGACTTTAGGTTTTCTAATACCGATTCAGCACGGCGTACAACCCATACAGGTTTACCTTGCCACTCGACACGAACCATTTGTCCCGGTTCCAACTTACTGACTTCCACTTCTACCGGCGCGCCCGCAGCTTTCGCCTTGGCACTCGGATTCCATGATTTAATAAAAGGCACGGCTACAGCAGCAGCTCCTAAACCACCAACAACGGCTGTTGTTGCGGTTAAGAAACGCCTGCGACCGTTATTTAAAGGCGCGTTGCTCATCCAAACATTCTCCCATTTGCTCCTTATGGATTGAAATAATTCCGAATAAAGAGCATGGCTAACAAAATATGTATTTAGTTCTATTTATTGACGGCAAATGATAAATAAAACCCTACTTTTTGACAAGATAAAGCTACCTTTTTGTAACAATCATGAGGCAAAGCGCACATTGGGTTACAAAAGCTTTCAAAATATAAGAATTTGGAAATAAAACGAGGGAGGGAAAGCGTTTAGAAGGGGTATAAAAACAAAAAGCCCGGCATATAGCCGAGCTTTGAACCACAATTCCAGTCGAAAAACTGGGAGCGTGTACTTTTTCGTAAAGAAAAATTAACGCTTAGAGAATTGAGGTTTACGACGTGCTTTACGTAGACCAACTTTCTTACGTTCAACGCAACGAGCGTCACGCGTAACATAGCCAGCTGCACGTAGAGCAGGACGTAGAGTTTCATCGTATTCCATAAGAGCACGAGTGATACCGTGGCGGATTGCGCCAGCTTGACCTGAAATACCACCACCAGAAACAGTGATGTAAAGGTCAAGTTTCTCAGTTAGTTCAACTAGCTCAAGAGGTTGTTTAACAACCATACGAGAAGTTGGACGACCGAAGTAAACATCAAGGCTGCGCTTGTTGATTACGATCTCACCAGAGCCTGGTTTGATGAAAACACGAGCTGCTGAGCTTTTGCGACGACCAGTGCCGTAGTATTGATTCTCTGCCATTTTCATAATCCCCTTAGATGTCTAGTACTTGTGGCTGTTGAGCAACATGGTTGTGCTCAGTACCAGCGTACACTTTAAGCTTACGGTACATCGCGCGGCCTAGTGGACCACGTGGAAGCATACCTTTAACTGCTAGTTCAAGAACCATTTCTGGTTTCTTAGCAATTAGCTTTTCAAAAGTGATAGTTTTAAGACCACCTGGGAACTCAGAGTGACGGTAGTAAACCTTACCCTTAGCTTTGTTACCAGTTACAGCAACTTTCTCAGCGTTAACAACGATGATGTAATCACCAGTGTCTACGTGAGGAGTGTATTCTGCTTTGTGCTTGCCGCGTAGGCGAGAAGCGATTTCACTTGCTAGACGGCCAAGAGTTTTGCCTTCAGCGTCTACAACATACCAGTCGCGTTTTACAGTTTCTGGTTTAGCAACGAAAGTTTTCATGCTAATAATTACCTATTTAAAAAATTTACACTTAAGGAATACTCGCGTATTCCCACTGTCTAAGAGTTACCATTCATCACCCCTTCGAGTGTTGGAAAACTCTTGGCATAACGTGATTTTACTCATCGCTAGAGGCCCGCAGTAACGGTAGGTCGCAGGATTATAGAGAAGAGCGAAGAAAAAATCACCTCTTTTTGAACAAAATCACGATTTTTTTAATTCTCTTTCTTATTCGAGATAATCAAAGCTAACTTAAGTGTTCTTTAGCCAAATACTCATGGCTCTGCATTTCAATTAAACGCGACTGACAACGTTTAAACTCAAACTCTAGTTGACCATGGGTGTATAGTTTTTCTAGCTCCACTTCCGCTGAAATAATCAGTTTCACATTACGCTCATAGAACTCATCAACTAACGCAATAAAGCGTCTAGCAGCGTCATCGGAAGTCGCGCCCATTTGCGACACATCAGCCAATAGAACCGTGTGATATACCCGAGACAACTCAATATAATCGTTCTGGCTACGAGCTGACTGACAAAGCTGAGCAAAAGTACCATGCAGCACGCCATCACTCGCTTCGACTACATCCAATTGGCGGTGATTAACCTCTATTTGCTTAAGCTTCTCTTTATCTTCACCAACTAGCTGCGCGTAATATGTTTCGAGGTTAATGTTCGCTTGGCTATCCAGAGGGTAATGATAGATCTCAGCCTGTTCTAAGGTACGTAGACGATAATCAATGCCACTATCGACATTAAGAATGTGGCAGTTATCTTGAATGAGCTTAATAGCGGGTAAGAAACGCGCTCGCTGTAACCCGTTGCGATACAGATCAGCAGGTGGAATATTAGAGGTCGCCACCAAGATAACGTTTCGAGCGAATAACTCTTGGAACAAGGTTCCTAAGATCATGGCATCCGTGATGTCTGAAACAAAAAATTCATCAAAACAGATAATATCCACTTCTTGCTTTAGCTTGTCAGCCACTAGCGGTAACGGGTCACTAACATTACCTAGCGATTTTAACTCATCATGAACTCGATACATAAAGCGGTGAAAGTGAACACGCATTTTTTTTGTGGTCGGTAAGGCATCGTAGAACGTATCCATTAAATACGTTTTACCGCGCCCGACGCCGCCCCAAAAATAGAGGCCTTTTGGTGGCTGTGGCCGTTCTGACTTTTTGCCCATTAACTTCTGGAGTCGAGTCAGTTGAGGAATAGGGGCATTCATGTAATCTTGAAATTGATGAAAGAGTTCATCTAAATATTTAACGGCTTGTTCTTGTGCTGGATCTCTTTGAAATCCATGTTCTTTTATATCTTGTTCGTATTTTTTAATGGGATTCATGACGACATTTCCACAATGAAAGCGATATCAGACAGCAAATAAAAATGAGCCCAAACAGTACGAGGCATGTCGCTATGCGGTGAATAATTCAGCATCAAACTGCTAACTAGCGCACACGCATTTCTCTTTATACTGCGGCTTTCTCATAGTACCATGGAGCCGTATCACGTGTAACTAAGCAGTAATAAACATGTTAAAAAACAATAATAAGGAGCTGTTATGCCTTGGATGTATGCCGTTGCCGGTTTACTAGTCGGCGTTATTTTAGGGGTCGCTATTTCTCGTCTCATGACACCTGAATACAAAAAACAAAAGAACGTACAGAAAGAATTAGATAGCGCAAAATTTGCCCTTGAACAGCAGCGACAAGAGCTGGCTGATCACTTTGCGAAATCAGCAGAAATGTTAGACACCTTAGGTAAGGACTATACAAAGCTGTACCAACACATGGAAAAAACAAGCTCAGAGCTACTCCCTAACCTGCCAGAGCAAGACAACCCATTTGTGAAAACAGCCGCCGCTCATTCGGATAAGCCACAAGATAAAGCTTCTGTTAAAGAGACAACACTTGAGGAACAACCGAAAGATTACGCTAATGGCGCAACCGGTTTATTTACCGAGCAGAAGAAAGAAATAATAGATGCTCCCGATGTCGTTACAGCAAAAGCATCGTAAACATTTAACACTTCTGTGAACTTTACAAAGGTTTTTGAGTCATAACTTTCACTCAGGTCACTTGAAATTTCTCATACTTATACCAAATATGAGAGATGTAATACCTTAACTAAAGAGGAGTTTATGATGAAAAAACCTTTGCTTGCTTTATCAGTACTGACTTTAAGCTTAAGTTCAATCATCACCCCCATTCAAGCTACAGCCGCACTCCCATTAAGTGTGGGGAATGAACAATTACCAAGCCTTGCTCCTATGCTTGAACAAGTAACCCCCGCTGTGGTTAGTATTGCTGTAGAAGGCAAACAGGTACAACGCCAGCAAATCCCTGAACAATTTCAATTCTTTTTCGGCCCTGAACAAACACGAGAGCGTCCATTCCGAGGGCTAGGATCTGGTGTCATCATTGACGCAAAGAAAGGCCATATCGTGACCAATTACCATGTAATTAATGGCGCAGACGATATCAAAGTAAAACTGCATGATGGTCGAGAGTACGATGCTGAGCTGATCGGTGGCGACCAGATGTCTGATATCGCACTGCTTAAACTCGAAAAAGCCAAGAACCTTACCCAGATAAAAGTCGCAGACTCGGACAAGTTAAGAGTCGGTGATTTTAGTGTCGCAATTGGTAACCCGTTTGGACTAGGTCAAACCGTGACATCAGGCATTGTTTCTGCGCTCGGTCGTAGCGGCCTAAACCTAGAGAACTTTGAGAACTTCATTCAAACCGATGCAGCAATTAACAGCGGTAACTCTGGTGGCGCACTAGTGAACCTCAACGGTGAACTGATTGGTATCAACACGGCTATCCTAGGACCTAACGGAGGCAATGTCGGTATCGGTTTTGCCATTCCATCCAATATGATGACAAACCTGACAGAACAGATTCTCGATTTCGGTGAAGTAAAACGCGGCATGCTGGGTGTCCAAGGCGGAGAGGTCACCTCGGAATTGGCTGAAGCGCTTGGTTATGAGTCCAGTAAAGGTGCCTTTGTTAGCCAAATTGTACCTGATAGCGCAGCAGACAAAGCCGGATTGAAAGCGGGCGATGTCATTATCTCCATTAACGGTAAGCGTATTGATACTTTTAGTGAGTTAAGAGCCAAAGTGGCCACTTTAGGTGCAGGCAAACAGATCGAGTTAGGCGTGGTTCGTGACGGTAAGAATAAGACCTTTGACGTCACGCTTGGTGAATCCACAAATAGCAAGACACAAGCTGAAAAGCTCCATGAAGGCTTAGCTGGTGCTGAGCTCACCAACACAACCGACAGCGATTCAGCGACAGGCGTCAAGGTATCAAGTGTCGCTCAAGGTTCGCCAGCAGAAGCTTATCAGCTTCTTAAAGATGACATCATCATCGGGGTAAACCGCCAACCAGTTAAGAACCTTGCTGAATTTAGAAAGATTCTTGAAAAACAACCGGGCGTATTGGCGCTCAATATCCAACGCGGTGACAGGATTATCTACCTCGTTATTCGATAGTCATACGTCAGCGTAATAATAGGGAGGCTCGGTAAGTTTGCTTTAAACTTACTGAGCCCCCCTTTTCTTTAGATCAATCAAAATGCTATGCTTCACTAGTAATCAAGTCAGTCATCCATTGACGGATGCTTCATACCTTACTTGTTGAAGAGGGAAACATGCTGTCCTTTCTATTTCGTTCTATTTCCCTTGGACTCGTTTCAGCGGCGCTTATTCTTCTCGCATTCCCGAGTTTAAGGCCGGCGATTGTTGCAGACGTCACGAACCCTCAAGTCGATAATATTGGCTCTCTTCAGATCTCATTTAACCAAGCGGTGCGACGAGCGGCACCCGCTGTGGTCAATATTTATAGTCGTAAATACGCAGAAAGCGATCGCAACAAGCTACTCACTCAAGGATTAGGTTCAGGGGTGATTGTTAGCGAAAAAGGCTACATCATTACCAACTTCCATGTTGTTGCTCAAGCTGACCAAATAGTCGTGGCACTTCAAGACGGACGAGTAGCGGCCGCACAACTTGTCGGCTCAGACAAACGCACCGATATTGCGATACTCCGAGTCAGCGGTGGCAACTTACCTGTTATTCCACTGAACCCGAATTACAAAGCGAATGTCGGCGACGTGGTGCTGGCTATCGGTAACCCATACAACCTAGGGCAAACGACAACCTTTGGCATTATCTCTGCAACAGGTCGTTCTTCGATCAGTGCAGATGGTCACCAAGCCTTTATCCAGACCGATGCTGCAATCAATGAAGGTAACTCTGGTGGTGCACTGGTTAACTCACAAGGTGAGCTCGTCGGAATCAACACGGCTTCTTTCCAACAAGCTACCGACATGGAAACCTACGGGATCTCATTTGCAATCCCCTACTCACTTGCTAATAAAATCATGGAGAAGATCATCGCCGATGGTCGTGTCATTCGTGGTTATATTGGTATCGACGGACAAGACATCAATTCGGTGACATCACGCTTGCTCGGTACTAAGAATATCGGTGGTATTGTTGTCTTAGGCATTGACCCGAATGGTCCTGCAGTCGATGCCGGCTTTGAAGCACAAGATATCATTATCAGCATCAACAACACCCAAATTAGCGGACGACAGAGCGTAATGGACATTGTTACTGACCTTCGCCCGGGTACTATCATTGATGTTGGTGTATTGCGCAAAGGTGAAAACAAGACACTCAAGGTCACCATTACCGAAGACACACGCCTGTAGTCTTTATTTAGTTTGATTGCTAATAGCGAGTAACTCAAACCGCCAATTACAGAGACAAAAAGTATAGATACAAAAAACCCAGCTCTTAAGCTGGGTTTTCTTTTATCAATCAAAGCTAATGATAAACTCAATCAAAACTAGGCGTCACTAGGTTCATCGATATCGATGCGAGTCACACGCTGCAAACCTCTTGGGAGCAGGCCACCACGACGACCACGCTCACCACGGAAGTTTTCAAGGTCCGCAGGTTTCAAGCCAAGTTTACGTTTGCCCGCGTAAATAGTCAGCGTTGCATTCTCTGGAATAGCCATCAGATGCGATACAAACTCTTCTCGCTCTTTTGCTTTCGCAGAAGGGATGTTGATGATCTTGTTGCCTTTACCTTTACTCAGTTGAGGTAGGTCTTTAATCGGGAACAATAACATACGTCCTTGGTTAGTAATCGCTAGAATCTGGTTACTGTCCAAATCAGCAATCGGGCTTGGCATCATCACTTCAGAAGACTGTGGCAAGTTAACCAACGCCTTACCACTCTTGTTCTTAGACAGCAGATCGCTCCCCTTACAAACAAAGCCATAACCAGCATCAGAACCGACTAACCATAATTGTTCATTCTCTCCCATCACCACTTGGCGAATCGAAGTACCTGGGCTGATGTTCAAGCGGCCTGTAATTGGCTCACCTTGGCTACGTGCCGACGGTAATGAATGTGACTCAAGGGAGTAACTTCGGCCATCACTACCAAGGAACACCGCTTGTTGGTTACTCTTACCCTTAGCACTCGCTAAGAACTTATCACCAGATTTGTAGTTCAAGCCTTCAGCATCAACTTCATGCCCTTTAGCATGACGAATCCAACCTTTTTCAGACAACACAACCGTGATTGGTTCGCTTGGTACTAAGTCGCGTTCTGTCAGCGCTTTCGCTTCAGCACGCTCAATCAGAGGTGAACGACGATCATCGCCGTATTTATCTGCATCGGCTTGGATTTCTTTCTTGATCAACGTATTCAAGCGACGCTCTGAACCGAGTAGCTTTTCAAGCTTTTCGCGTTCAGCTTCAAGCTCTTCTTGTTCCGCTCGGATTTTAAACTCTTCTAACTTAGCTAAGTTACGAAGTTTAATATCAAGAATCGCATTGGCTTGAATTTCAGAGATATTGAAACGGCTCATTAGAACAGGACATGGTTCGTCTTCTGTACGAATGATCTCAATCACTTCATCAATATTAAGATAAGCAGCAAGTAAGCCTTCTAAGATGTGCAAACGTGCCAGTACTTTATCTAAACGGTACTGCAAACGACGACGAACAGTCGAGCGACGGAACTCAATCCACTCTTTCAGAATTTGAACTAAGCCTTTAACTTGAGGACGATTGTCTAAACCAATCATGTTCAAGTTAACGCGGAAGTTTTTCTCTAGATCGGTCGACGCGAATAGGTGACTCATCAATTGATCACAGTCGATACGGTTCGAGCGAGGAACGACAACGATACGCGTTGGGTTCTCGTGATCCGATTCATCACGCAAGTCGTCAACCATTGGCAGCTTCTTAGCTCGCATCTGGTTCGCGATTTGCTCAAGTAATTTCGCACCTGACACTTGATGAGGTAAAGCCGTGATAACAATATCAGAGCCTTCCTTATGCCAAACCGCGCGCATCTTGATGCTGCCACGTCCAGTACGGTAGATCTTTTCGATGTCCGACTTCGGCGAAATAATCTCAGCCTCTGTCGGGTAATCAGGGCCTTGAATGAAACCCATCACATCTGGAAGTTCAGCTTTCGGCGTATCAATCAAGTGAATCGCTGCGTTCGCCACTTCACGGACATTGTGAGGCGGGATGTCAGTCGCCATACCTACTGCGATACCAGTAATACCGTTAAGTAAGATATGAGGCAAACGAGCTGGCAACATCTGAGGCTCTTTCATCGTGCCATCAAAGTTGGGTTGCCAATCAACAGTGCCTTGACCTAGTTCACCTAGAAGAACCTCAGCAAACTTAGATAATTTCGCTTCGGTATAACGCATCGCAGCGAACGATTTCGGGTCGTCCGGAGCACCCCAGTTACCTTGACCATCTACCAATGGGTAGCGGTAAGAGAAAGGCTGCGCCATCAATACCATCGCTTCGTAACAAGCAGAGTCACCGTGTGGGTGATACTTACCTAATACGTCACCAACGGTACGTGCTGATTTTTTGTATTTCGATGCAGCTGATAAGCCCAGCTCAGACATCGCGTAGATAATACGACGCTGTACTGGCTTCAAGCCATCACCGATATACGGCAATGCACGATCCATGATCACGTACATTGAGTAATTTAAGTAGGCATCTTCGGTGAACTTGCGCATTGGCAGCTGTTCAACGCCATCATATGTAATTTCGTTAGACATCCATTATACCTCGGCCATATCACCGTTAGTCTGTAGCCATGTACGGCGATCATCTGCACGTTTCTTACCAAGCAGCATGTCCATCATCTCGTTAGTCGCTTCGCTGTCATCAATCGTTAACTGAACAAGGCGACGAGTGTTTGGATCCATGGTGGTTTCACGCAACTGAAGTGGGTTCATTTCACCCAGACCTTTGAATCGTTGCACGTTGATCTTAGCTTTCTTCTGCGATAGTCGCTCAAGCACACCATCTTTCTCTGCGTCATCAAGTGCGTAGAACACTTCTTTGCCGCAATCGATACGATACAGAGGAGGCATTGCCACATAGATATGACCCGCTTCAACCAATGCATGGAAATGACGAGTAAATAGTGCACATAGCAGTGTCGCGATATGAAGACCATCCGAGTCCGCATCGGCAAGGATACAGATCTTACCGTAACGCAGGCCTGACAAGTCATCGTTATCAGGGTCGATACCCAGAGCAACCGAAATATCATGTACTTCTTGTGAAGCCAATACTTGGTCCGCTGACACTTCCCATGTATTTAGGATCTTACCGCGAAGTGGCATAACCGCTTGGAACTCACGATCACGAGCTTGTTTAGCAGAACCACCCGCCGAGTCCCCTTCCACGAAGAAGATTTCAGTACGACTTAAATCTTGAACCGAACAATCGGTTAGCTTACCCGGCAGCGCTGGACCTGAAGCGATCTTCTTACGCACAACCTTTTTGCTTGCGCGCATGCGACGGTGAGCATTCGCAATACAAGCTTCAGCTAACTGTTCTGCCAGTTGTGGTTTTTCGTTCAACCACAAGCTAAAGGCATCTTTTACCACCCCAGACACAAACGCTGCGGTTTGACGAGAAGAAAGACGTTCTTTTGTTTGACCAGCAAATTGCGGATCTTGCATCTTCACCGATAATACATACGAACAACGATCGAAAATATCGTCACCCGTTAACTTAACGCCACGCGGTAGAAGGTTACGAAATTCACAGAACTCACGCATTGCATCAAGCAGGCCTTGTCGAAGGCCGTTTACGTGTGTACCACCTTGCTTAGTTGGTACTAAGTTCACGTAACTCTCGGTGATCATATCACCGCCTTCTGGCTGCCAAATAATCGCCCAGTTCGCCATTTCTGTTTCAGCAACGAATTCGCCAACATACGGTTCTTCAGGCAGTAAGGTGTAACCTTTCACGCCTTCGGCAAGGTAGTCTTTTAGGCCATCTTCATAGAACCATTTATGCTCTTCGCCACCGACTTTGTCGATAAAGGTAATTTCTAAACCGGGGCAAAGCACTGCTTTGGCACGTAGGTTGTTAATCAGACGCAGTGTCGAAAATTTAGGGCTATCGAAATACTTAGGATCAGGCCAAAAATGTACAGATGTACCACTGTTACGATGCCCACAAGTGCCCGTTACAGTCAGTTCTGTTACAGCATGACCACCTTCAAGGGCAATTTCATGTACCTGACCGTCACGGCGAACCGTCACTTCAACACGTTTTGACAACGCGTTTACCACCGAGATACCTACCCCGTGCAAACCACCTGAAAACTTGTAGTTATTGTTCGAGAACTTACCGCCAGAGTGGAGCTTAGTTAAAATCAGCTCAACACCTGAGATGCCTTTTTCAGGGTGGATATCAACAGGCATACCACGGCCATCATCCGTCACTTCTAACGATTGGTCAGCATGCAACACGACTTTAATCTTCTTAGCGTGTCCCGCTAGTGCTTCATCAACCGAGTTATCAATGACTTCTTGGGCAAGGTGGTTTGGTCTTTCTGTCTCGGTATACATTCCCGGGCGATGTCGCACGGGGTCGAGACCTTCAAGTACCTCGAGGTCTTTTGCATTATATTGTTCAGTCATAATACGGAGTTTACTCAAAAAGTTTGCGTCAGTTCGCTGGCTCTAGTTTGACTAAAGCGAAATCATTACTATGAACCGTCATAGTAGAGCGAACGAGCGAAGTATTGGGGAATATAGTCTGGAAGCTGAGTAATGATGTCAAGCTAGTTCAAAAACTAAGGCATCAAACTATGATATTTCACCACTGATAGATGAAATAACAGTCAAACAAGAGAAAATTACTTGATTGCTGAAACAGATTAAAGATTTAGAAAGGTGATGATTTGTTGGGGGTAGCGTTCAAAATTAACAAAGCTATGATCCCCGCCCTCTTCTACTGTCTGTACTGCACCTTGGTACTTCTCTACCGCTTGTCGGTAATCCAGAACTTCGTCTTCCGTTTGCTGAAGTAACCAGAAGTCACTCGGCTGAGCGATAGCCGGAACCTCTAACGCCTTCAGTTCATTAATATGTTTTGTTTCCAGAACATATCGCTCTTCTGTGTATGGATTTACTTGTTCACCTAAATAGTCAGCAAGAAGCTCATACGGCTTAACGGCTGGGTTCACAACCACAGCTTTAAAGCCGTAGTGACTATTCAGCCATGTTGAAAGATAGCCACCCAAAGAGCTACCTACCAACGCTATCTGATATTGCTCTTTATATTGCTCCACCAGTTGCTGCAAATAAATGGACGCTTGCTGAGGAAAACTCGGCAATTGAGGTGTCATCACCTTGATATCAGGACGATGCTCCGCGCAATAGTCAGCCATCACCGTGGCTTTGTGAGAACGTGATGAACTGTTAAAACCGTGAATATAGAGAAGCAGTGGCGGCTTAGCGGCTTGCTGTTCAGAATCAAACATCAATAGCGACCTTCATTAATAACCAGCGGCTTCAAAATCAGGTAAGAATTGTCCATGAGGTAAACGGCGAACTTGCGTGCTTACTGAGCCATCTTGATGCAATTCAATCTCTCTCCAACCAGGCGACAAAGTATCAACCGCAAAGTCATCTGAGTTAGGTTTGAATTGAACACAAGTCGACGGTGTTGCCATGACTTGTACACCATGATGATCTCGATTCATGTCTTGATGAACGTGACCACACAGTACCGCTTTCACATTGGTGTGCTGTTGAACCACTTCCCAAAATTGATCAGCATCTTTCAGGTTATGTTGGTCCAGCCATGCACTGCCAACCAATAGTGGATGGTGGTGCAGCAGAACCAAGGTATTACGTTCGGGAAATTCGGTTAGCTTTTGTTCTAGTAGATCAAGCTGTTGATCACTGAGACGTCCGTGAGGCACGCCAACCACTTGCGAGTCCAGCATCACCATCTGCCAATTATTACCTAGCAAGACATGCTCAACGCACTGTATTTGTGGTGATGGTAAAACACTGCCCATATTCGGTTTGAAGTCATGATTCCCTGGCAACCAGTAACACGGTTTATCCAAAGGTTGAATTCCTGACTCAAATTTTTGGTACGACTCAGCACTGTGATCTTGAGAAATATCACCAGTTGCTAAAATCGCTTGATAGTCAAAGCCCTGACTAACAATGGCATCGACTACAGCACGAAAGCTATCTTGAGTGTTGATGCTTAATAAGCTGCCATTGCTCGGCGCAAATAAATGCGTGTCCGTTAGCTGTACAAGCTTAATACTGCTCTCATCAAATTTTGAAGTGTGTGATAATTCCAAAATAACAAATCCAGATACGTTACTGTTTAAGACTTTAAAAGTGTTTTTAAATCAGCTCAATTAAAAAGAAACTGGAGTTCGGCTGATACCTGTTTTTAAACAAAACGTTAACCATTCCCCAAGAAATTTATTCAATTGAAATTTCTCATCCTTTTGCAGAAGTTTTGTGTTGGGATAGTCATATTTTGCTTTGACTCGCGAAAAATCCCCGCTAGCACACACTTCTGCAACTCGAGCGTCGTGATATAGCCTGACAGACATTTTTGGCAAAGGAAACACTGGCATCTCGTCACTCTGACATATATCTATTAATGTGGTGTATTTTGTGACCTCATTCACTGTCAGTTGATACACCATATTAACGGCTTGGTAACAGCGAACGTCACCAACCTCATGCCCAGCCGGTAACAGAGCATTAAGTTTGGCATAGTTAGTCTCGTAAACTCGCATCAATTCAGCCAGATCGACATGATACGGTTTTTTGACTGCTATATTTGGCATGACGTTAATCTACCCACTCTGACTTTAATTCATGGTAGTTCAATTGTAGCCACTGCAACGCAATGATCGTGGCGCCATTTTCAAACACACCGTCTTTTACTAACTGATAAGCGGCTTCACGACTCATCACTTGCACGCGAATATCTTCACCTTCGTAATCCAATCCGTGAACCCCTTTTGCTGTCGTGGCGTCAACACAACCAACAAAGACGTCGAGCTTTTCTGAGCAACCGCCGGATGAAGGATAATACGAAGTAATAGGCAATACAGATCCGACTTCGACCCCCGCTTCTTCCATCGCCTCACGACGAGCAACATCTTGTGGTGATTCATCGGTATCAATAATCCCCGCAACAATTTCGTATTGCCACGGGTTCTCATACTCTAGAGCACCGACACGGATCTGTTCGACGATCACGACTTCGTCACGTATAGGATCATAAGGTAGCAAAGCGGCAGCATGTCCACGCTCAAACATCTCACGCTCGATTGGTTGGCTCCAGCCGCCCTCAAACAGTCTATGTTTAAATGTGTACTTAACCATTTTGAAAAAACCACGAAACAGCGTCTCTTTTGAGACTATTTCCACATCTTGCGGAGTAAACTCATGTCGTTGATTGTCATACTGTTGCATTTGGTACCTCACTAAGTGATCTTTATAGTTTACTCATTGTCCGAGTTAACTACCAAGGATAAGGTTCAACTTTTAGTATAAAACTTATAATTAAAGTTAAGTTTTAAAAAATAAATATTGCACAAGTGGACAGTTAACTGTAAAAAAGTGCAAAGTTTCGAGTAAATTACCACCAAAGTGGGTTAAACTCTTTTAAAGAAAATTCCATTAAAGGCAGGAATAGGAAAATGAAAAAACTGCTTCCACTATTTATCAGTGCAGCAATTGGCAGCCTGAGTTCGTCAGCTTTCGCTGATACGCTAGCTGAGGTTTACGACCAAGCAAAACAGAACGATCCACAACTTCTTCGTTCAGCAGCGAAGCGCGATGCCGCTTTTGAAGCAGTAACGTCAAGCCGTAGCTCTTTGCTACCGCAAATCAACCTGAACGCGAACTACGATATCAATCGCGGTGAACGCGACAATGACTCAAGTGGTACGTCAAATATTGACAATAATCAATGGGGTGTTGGCGTTGGCTTCACACAAGAGCTGTACAAACGCTCTTCTTGGATCACGCTAGATACAGCAGAGAAAACAGCTCGCCAAGCTGATTCTGCTTATGCAGCAGAGCAACAAGATCTGATCCTTCGTGTTGCGACCGCATACTTCGAAGTACTTCGTGCTCAAGATAGCCTAGAGTTTGTTCGTGCAGAGAAAGCAGCAGTTGCTCGTCAACTGGAACAAACTAAGCAGCGCTTTGAAGTCGGCCTTTCAGCAATCACCGATGTGCATGATGCGCAAGCTCAGTACGATGGCGTATTAGCAGACGAAGTTTTAGCAGAGAACACTCTGATTAATAACTACGAAGGTCTACGTGAAATAACTGGTCAAGAGCACTCTAATCTAAACATTTTAGATACAGACCGTTTCTCAGCAAGCAAGTCTTCTGAATCTGCTGTTGCACTGGTTGAGCAAGCACAAGAGAAAAACCTGAAGCTATTGGCATCACGTATTGATCAAGACATCGCTAAAGATAACATCACACTAGCAAGTTCTGGCCACCTACCTAGCCTAACCTTAGACGGTAACTATTCTATTGCAGATCAGTCAAAAAGCTCTCAAGACTACGATCAAGATAACCTAAACGTCGGCTTAAATTTAGTTGTGCCTCTATACACAGGTGGTAGTACAACTTCTTTGACTAAACAGGCAGAATACAACTACGTTGCAGCAAGTGAAGATCTTGAAGCGACTTACCGTAGCGTTGTGAAAGACGTTCGAGCCTTCAACAACAACATCAGTGCTTCAATTGGTGCGCTACGCGCTTACGAACAGTCTGTTGTTTCTGCTCAGTCTGCTCTAGAAGCAACAGAAGCAGGTTTTGATGTTGGTACTCGTACGATTGTTGACGTACTTGATTCAACTCGTCGTCTATATGATGCGAACAAAAACCTTTCAGATGCTCGTTACAACTACATCCTAAGTGTACTTCAGCTTCGCCAAGCGGTTGGTACGCTAAGCGAACAAGACATTGTTGATGTAAACGCAGGTCTAAAAGTCGCAAGTAAGTAAATCTTAATTACTCAAGTTGCAGTTACAAAAATGCCGCTCATTCATTGAGCGGCATTTTTATTATCTGTTCAAAAGCGAGCATAGAAGCTAAGAGACTGAAGGTTAGCCTCGGCCGCCTTTGATCGCTTTAATGATTTCAGTAGTCGAACAACCATCTTCAAAGTTAAGCACTTTAACTTCACCGCCAGCCGCAATAACTTCCGCACCACCAGCAATCTCTTCAGGTTTGTAATCACCACCTTTCACAAGAATGCTTGGAAGAACTTCAGAGATCAAACGTTGCGGTGTATCTTCAGAAAACGGAACAACCCAATCAACCGCACCTAAACCAGCTAGTACCGCCATACGACGATCAGTTGGGTTCACAGGACGACCTGGACCTTTTAAGCGTTTCACTGATTCATCCGTATTCACAGCAACGATCAAACGATCACCCAACTCAGCAGCATGGTTCATGTAAGAGACATGTCCCGCATGCAAAATATCAAAGCAGCCATTAGTCATAACAACTTTCTCGCCTTTCGCACGAGCACGTTTCACAGCTTCAACTAGAGCAGCTTCAGAGATCACACCGTAGTCAGTATCTTGGCTACCATGAATCGCTTCCGCTAACTCAATCGTAGACAACGTCGATGTACCCAGCTTGCCGACTACCACGCCAGCTGCAGCATTTGCTAATGCACACGCTTCGTCAAGTGGCTTACCTGCTGCAACTGAAGCTGCTAATACTGAAATAACGGTATCACCAGCACCAGTAACGTCATATACTTCTTTTGCTTGGGTCGGTAAGTGGAATGGTTCTACGCCTTTACGGAGCAATGTCATTCCATGCTCACTACGAGTCACTAACAAGGCTTCAAAATCAAACTCTTCGATTAACGCGAGCCCTTTCTCGATCATTTCATCTTCAGACTTAACCTTACCGGCAACCAGCTCAAACTCCGCCATGTTTGGCGTAAGTAATGTCGCACCACGGTAGCGTTCAAAATCTGCACCCTTAGGATCGATAAACACCGGAACGTTCGCTGCGCGCGCTTTTTGAATAAAGCTCTGCACATGCTCCAAAGCACCTTTCGCATAATCAGATAAGATTACCGAGCGTACATTAGGAAGCGCTTGCTCCATGCGAGATAAAACAAGCTCAGGATCCGTATTCTCAAATTTGTCTTCAAAATCAAGACGGATCAACTGCTGTCCGCGGCTCATGACGCGCAATTTTGTGATGGTCGGGTAATCCTCTAACTCAACAAAATCACACTTAACCTTTAATGCACCCAAGGTATTTTTCAACACCTCCGCAGGCTCATCTTTTCCAGTCAAACCAACGATATGAGCATGACCACCAAGAGAGGCAATATTCATTGCTACGTTGGCAGCACCACCAGGGCGCTCTTCGTTATTTTCTACTTTAACAACGGGCACAGGTGCTTCTGGTGAAATACGGCCAGTAGGGCCATACCAGTAACGGTCAAGCATTACATCACCGACAACAAGAACGCCTGATTGGCTGTAGTCAGGTAGAATTGGTTTCATTGTGGATCTCCAAAAATCGAATCTGGCTAGAGTCTAGCACACTGATTAGAGTGGCTAAACCATAGAAAAATGAGTGAAAGCCTAACTCGATAGATACTCTAGCAGCTAAGAAGTAGCGAATAAGCAGCTAAGAAGTCGATAAGCGATCACTCAATGATAATTACGTAACTGTTAAGAAATAGTTCCGTTACGCTTCCATCCATTGCTTCCATGCCTGAACAACATGTTCCCTTTCCATTTTAAATTTATCAATCGCCACGTCCGCATCAAGGTTGAGTAGGTTTCGGTGATGGATTTCATCTCTTAATGTTGTATAGGCATTAGTTAATGCCATGCCTTGCTGTTCGTCCATAATCCCTTGTGACAACAGACTTTCAAAGATTCGTACATTGTCACACCAACGAGTCAACTTAGGTTTTTCATTACTGTATCGAAGTACTAAATATTGCGCCAAAAACTCAATATCGGTGATACCACCCGCATCTTGTTTCAGCATGAATCGATCGGCTTTTTTTCCACCGAGGTGCCCGCGCATTTTTTCACGCATATCGACAACGGATTTTTTAAGTACAACTTCATCTCGAGTCAAACACAAAATCTCATGGCGAGTCTTGTTAAATGCCGAAGCCAATAAGTCATCACCATAAATCATACGAGCGCGAGTCAAAGCTTGGTGCTCCCAAGTCCACGCATCATTGTGCTGATACTCGTCAAAAGCATCGGTTGGACTCACTAATAGACCAGAGACACCTGAAGGGCGCAAGCGAGTGTCGACCTCGTACAAAATACCAGAAGCAGTTCTGGTCGAGAAAATATGAATAATGCGCTGCGCCAATCTCAGATAAAATTGGCGTCCGTCGATCTCTTTCTTACCATCAGTATAGATGTGTACCGGGCAATCGTGCATGAATACGATATCGAGATCGGAGTTATAACCAAGCTCCCAACCGCCGACTTTGCCGTAACCAACCACGGCGAAGCCACGGCCTTCACGATCTTTAACGTGGGTAGGCTCCCCAAACTTGGCTGTCACTTGTAACCAAGCTTGATTGATGCCGGCCTCAACAATCGCTTCTGCTAAATAAGTTAGATGGTCGCTTACCTTCATAACAGGTAAAACGCCCGCAATATCAGCGGCTGCAATTCTCAAGATACAAGTCTGTTTAAACTGACGCAGCCCCTCCATCTGTTGTTCCATGTCATCTTCAGGAATACGGGCTAGATAATCACGCAACTCGGTCTTGTAAGATTCTAAAGGCACGGGATTATAGAGTTGCTGCGGATCAATTAGTTCATCTAACAGAATTGGATAACGCCCCAACTGCTCCGAGATCATCGGGCTCGCTGTACATAAGCGAACGAGTTGAGTCAGAGCAGCAGGATGTTCATCAAGCAGCTCTAGATAGGTAGTTCTAGTCACTATCTTTTGCAACAGGTGCAGCACTCGAGACAAACCAAATTCAGCATCCTTGGCGGTGTAGAGCGCTTGAAACACTTTAGGCATTAATCGATTGAGTACTTCACGTCCACGAGGGCCAAGGGTTTTCTTAGCCAAATCAGCTTTAAATTGGATAATGGTTCTCGCCGCTTGCTGCGGGTTAGCAATCGCGATGTCATGCTCTAGAACCTGCTCAATCACGTCTTGCTTATGAGCCATATCCCACAACTCACTAAAGTGACTCGCGATTGGGTTAGCATCATCTTCATCAACCCCAATTAGGTCTTCGAATACGGTGTGAACATTCGCCATATGAGCACGGGTCGCATCAATCAAACCATCCCAATCTGCAAACTGCATGGCGACAGCAAGTTGCAACTGTTCGAAATCGCCATCAGGTAAGGTTTGAGTTTGCTTATCAGACATCGCTTGTAATAGGTTCTCAAGGCGGCGTAAAAACAGGTATGCCTCACGTAAGTGACCGACTTCTTCTGCTTCTAATAAATGAAGAGATTCAATCGCACTTAACGTCTCCAACAAACCTCGACCACGAAGGATCGGTTCACGTCCACCACGAATCAGTTGAAAGACTTGAGCAATAAACTCGACTTCACGAATGCCACCAGAACCAAGCTTAATGTTGTTTGATAAGCCACGACGTCGCACTTCGCTACTGATCATCGACTTCATTCGGCGCAGAGATTGAATCGCACTGAAATCAATATATCGACGAAAAACAAACGGACGCAGCATCTGGCGGAGCTCTTGGTATTCAGGGTACATTTCGCTGCCCATCACACGCGCCTTAACCATTGCGTAGCGTTCCCAGTCACGGCCTTGTTCTTGGTAATAGTCTTCAAGAGCAGCATAGCTCATGACCAAAGGGCCGCTCTCCCCGAATGGACGCAAGCGCATGTCGACTCGATAACAGAATCCGTCAAAGGTTTGCTGATCAAGCGCCTTGATAATACGTTGCCCCAAACGCGTGAAGAACTGCGCGTTGGCGATACTTCTTCTTGCTCCTTGGGTTTCACCATTCTCAGGGTAAGTAAAAATTAGATCGATATCGGAAGAGAAATTCAGCTCACCGCCACCTAACTTGCCCATACCTATGATCAACATAGGCTGCGCTTCACCTTGCTCGTTACAAGGTGTGCCCCACTCTTTACAACAAATATCGTACTGCCATTGATAGGTCTCGAAGATCATCGCCTCTGCTAGCATCGACAAATGATTTAAGCTCTGTTCTAGATCCCATGAGCCCATAAAGTCACGCCAAGCAATGTAGGTCATCTCTCGATTACGAAATTGGCGCAGTACACGTTGACCGCTCATTTCATCAACACAACCAGAAAGTAACTCGGCCAAACGCTTACGATACCCTTCTGCACGCTCTTGGCATCTCAGCATCTCTGGCAAGGTGCTGGATAAAATCGAGTCACGCTGTAAACAATCACCAACAAAACAGCTCAAGCCTAATACACGCTTGAGCTCGGCAATCAGTGGCTCAGGCCAAGTGTTAATGGCGTCACTTTGATGCTCTAATAATTGCTCAAAAGCAGACTGGGAATGAGTGACGAGTAGAGAAGGCAATGGCATGTTTCTTCCTTGTGTAAGCTGCGCACCGAACAATTGGCTTGTCGGTTCAGTTCTTCAATAACGAGTTCTAAAAACTAATGATTAGTTATACCAAAGTTCTGCCAATAAAAAACGCCCACATTAGCAATGTGGGCGTTTTATCAGTGAACTTATCAAGTAAAGCCTTTATCTCTAATAACAAGTCTCCGTGGCCAAACCTCTAGGGCGTGTTGATCTTTCGAGCTGGTTTTTGCAGCGAGTTGCTGGGTATTTATACAAGGCAGAGGCTTTGATGTGTAGCTAGCCTACATGAGAAGCCGATAACGTAGTAGAAATGACCAGCAAACGCTGCCTGAAGGGTTCGAGCTGGGCGCCCCCGCAAAAAGCGTTTTACTCTTTGTTGAGGGAGATTTGCTTAGAATGACTAGGCTACTTCCCCCTCGCCGCGATTAAAACGCTTTTATCTCGAACAAAATTTAACCTCGAAAGGTCAACACGCCCTAGGAATAGACCTTTAGATCTTACAAACTAGAGCTCAAGACCGAGAACTGGGGATTAAACCTTAAACTGCTTAATCTTACCGTCTAGCTCTTGTGCGTTGCTTTCCATGATCTCAGAAGTCTCGAGAAGCTCACCCACCACCACTACGGAGGCTTCAACAAGCTCACGAACATTGGTCAGATTGACACTCATCTCTTCCGCCACACTAGTTTGTTGGCCTGCAGCAGTCGCGATCTGGAAGTTCATATCATTAATCTGGTTTACCTGACTTACGATGCCATCAAGCTCAGAACCAGCGTTAGTCACTAGGTCTACGCCTTCAGCCGCTTCAACAACACTCTTTTCCATCAGCTCTACAGCCGAGTTAGCACTGCTTTGTAGATGGCTGATCATATCTTGAATTTCTACTGTCGCTTGCTGAGTACGTTGCGCAAGGTTACGAACCTCATCGGCAACAACCGCAAAACCACGTCCCGCTTCACCGGCACGCGCGGCTTCAATCGCTGCGTTCAAAGCCAATAGGTTCGTTTGCTCTGAAATGCCTTGGATAGTACCAACCACACTGCCAATCGAGTCTACGCGCTCTTCTACTTGGTTTACCGCTGCTGCAGAGGCTGCGATGTCCGAAGAAAGCTCACTCATCTTAGAAACAGAACCTTGAACGAACTTCTGACCTGTTAGAGCTTGACCTGATGCTTGCTCAGTAAGAGAAGAAGCACTTTGCGCGTGCTCAGCCACGGTTTGCACAGTAGACGTCATCTCGCTCATTGCTGTCGCTAGTTGGTCGATTTCGTTAAATTCTTCCTGAGCTGAATCTTTGGTTTCGGACATGCTGATGGTCATCACTTCCGTCAGGGCAAACAACTCATCAGAAGAGGCCACCTGAGTTTTGATCATGTCATTCAACTGGACTCGAGTTTTTTCGAGTTCTCGTGCCACATCACCGTATTCATCTTTACAATCCATATGAATAGGCACTGATAGGTTCTTATCGGCCATGGTTTTAATGGCGTCATTGAGGTATTGAGTTTGGCGAAGCATAACGCGCGCTGCCGCCAATAGAAGAACCACAAACACAATGATCATCAAGGCTGTTTGCCAAGCCACTTGAACTAGGTAAGTCTCGTAATGCTGCTGTGCAACTTGTGCATTGTTAGTGACTGCAAGTAATGAATCGTAAAACGCACTTGCGTCCCATAGCTGCTTCGAAATAATCAAGATAGTGCTGAAAACCATCAGCATGATCATTTTTGGAACGAGACGGATGTCTGAGATAATCCTTTCCCACGGCTTGAATGACAGTTTAGTCATTGTCAGTTCTCCATTAACTCTTATATATTGATGGCTTCTATATCCGCGAGATGGCTATGTCAGTCAAAGTTCGCGATTTATTTTGAGCCTCGTATGAATGTTAAATAGTATCAAAGACACCACTAAGCCGATGAGCTTATTATCACTGATTCTCTCTTTCTTAGCGTTATTTGTGATCTCAGGCTTATTGTTTGCACCGATTGATAAAGAATCGAAACAAGTTCTTATCGGCCTGGACTTTATAATCTGTAGCGTTTTTCTTTTTCAGCTCACTATTGATCTATTCAGATCACAAAATAAGAAAGAATATCTAAAAGTACACTGGATCGATTTCTTGGCAAGCATCCCTATGGTCGAGCCACTTCGATTCGCTCGCATTTTTCAGATCTTGCGCGTGATTCTCGTTCTTCGGTCAGGAAAACGTGTTTTCAGAGAGCTGTTTCGCAATCGAAAAGAAACGACACTCGCCTCAATTATTTTGCTTTTGGTTATTCTCCTGACCATAGGTGCAGGAACAATACTGCTGCTAGAGCACAAGGATCCCAATGCCAACATTACCACTGGCCAAGATGCTTTATGGTGGGCTTTCGTAACGATTAGTACCGTGGGGTACGGCGATCATTATCCAGTGACGAGCTCAGGCAAGTTAGTCGCTTCTCTGGTGATCATTTGTGGTGTGGGTGTTTTTGGTATGATTTCAGGGTTGATTACTTCTTTGATCACCTCTCCAACTCGCCATGACAATCAACGAGCAGAAAACAAAGAGAAGCACCTTGAGAAGATCATTGAGCAACAACAGAAAATTCTCGAACGACTAGAAAAGCTGGAACAACAAACAAAAAAATAGGGCCAAAGCCCTATTTTCAATTTCATGTTGTTATGAAACTCAGTCTTGCCAATACGGCTCAACTTCTACGCTTATTTGGCGTGTCTGTTCCATCGCATGCAGAATAGACACCTCTTGACGAGCTAACCAACGCTCTAGCTGAACCTTCTCATCGCCTTCTAATTTCTCAGTCAAAGGCTCTAATGTTTTAAGTGCCAGCAAATCGTCAATACCTTGCACCATATCGGCCCATGGCAAGCGGAAACTGTTTCGTTCATCGTCATCATACAAACTCGCGAAACCAACACCAGAATATAGGTTTCTCATCAAACGATATTGCTGCTCAATATACGCTTGGCTAGTCATCACTCGCTCTGGCGGGAAAGCTTCCATCAAGTCGGCCCATGTGCGATCAAGTTGCTTAACCGAAAACCATTCGATACCACGTGCCATTTGTTCACGTGCTTTTTCATCTAAGAATGGCTGCCAACCACGAGATAAGATCCAGCGGCTCAGATCCAATAACAATCCGGTGTAGCGAGCAGAGCTCAACAAGGTCAGCAGCTCTTCGCGATCGGGAAGTTGCTCTTGCATCTCTTTAAGCTCAGCGACCAAGAACTTACGCGCATCCAGTTTTCGCAGCACGTGACCTTTATCTTCGAGCAAGTCTTCGAAATGGTCATAGCTTTTCAGCCAGTCGAGCTCTTGCTCAAGCCACTTAAGCTCTTGGCGTAAAATAGCACTCGCGCGTCTTGGAACAATACCGCCATAAATAGTGAAGGTTTGACGAATAAAACTCAGAGAATGACTGATCTCATGTAACGCTTCAATTGATTGACGCTCAGTGAAGATCTGCTCGTGATAATGCCAATGAGCGAGAGCATGCTCTAAAGATTGAATAAAACACGATTCAACGGTATCGCTTTTGTCCGTATCAACTAAGGTCAAAGGAGTCACTTCATCGCCTTGATAACCCTGAGCAAGGCGGTAACCCTTAGCAGCTTTGCTTAGATTGCCCAAACGCATGCCACCTTGTTCGCAGAATTGGCGAGACAATGTAAATAGCGCATCCGTTTGGCCGGATTTAAGTTCTAATTCGACTTCGCAAATCGGTTCTTGCAGGTCGCCTGATTCAACGAAGCCTTGGTCGAATGCGACCTCGACTTGACTGCCATCAGGCATGCCAATCAGCCACTGCTCACGCGTGAAGTTGGTAGAGAACAGAGGAGTCAGCTCAGCTTGCAACGTTTCGATGTCTTTACCTGCTGGCCAGATATCCTCTGGGTGCAGGGCTAGCTTGGGTTCGTTACTGTCGTGTTCTGCATTGTATTCAGGCCTTTGATGCAGGCCAGCAACCACACGACCCGCTGTCTTTACGGTTTGTACAAATACGTCATCAAAGCGTCGAATGCGTAAGCCGATATCGTGCTTACGTAGCCAGTTGTCAGCGGTGTCAAAGTAGATGTTACCTAGCTCACGACAACTGTGCTGAAGTACTTTAGTTTCAGCAATTTTATTGCGTAAAGTCTCTGAAAATTCAGGAGAAACAAAAAACTTCAGTTCTATCTCGGTTTCCATAGTTATACCTTTCTGTGAAGATAGGGACAGGATATTGCCAATTTGAAAAGTCGGCAAGTCAGAAATATCGCCCTTATGATGATCTAAAACAGTTTTAATGAGAGATTGATTAGGTTAACATGCGCGACTTTGTAGCCATCGCTTAACATTTCACCATGAGTATGGTGTATGTTGTTTTAAGGTTATTATTTATTAGGTTGGATGACCATGCCAGTAAATACAATTATGGGGTTATTTGCAAAGTCCCCAATTAAACCTTTGCAGCGTCACGTAGTATGCGTGAACGAATGTTGTTCTCACCTAGTTAATTTCTTTGAAGTTTCTTCAAAAGGTGACTGGGAAAAAGCATCAGAAATTCGAGCTCAAATTTCTCACCTTGAGAAAGAAGCTGACGTACTAAAACGTGAAATTCGCCTTAAACTTCCTCGCGGTTTGTTTATGCCAGTTGATCGCACCGATATGTTGGAGCTATTAACTCAACAAGACAAACTAGCAAACCTAGCGAAAGACATTGCTGGCCGTGTATATGGTCGTCAACTTGTCATTCCTGCTCCTATGCAAGAAAACTTCATCGCTTACGTTAAACGTTGTCTAGATGCAGCGAACCAAGCACAAAACGTAATCAATGAACTAGACGAATTACTTGAAACGGGCTTTAAAGGCCGTGAAGTAACACTCGTTGCTGAAATGATTCATCAATTAGATGTAATTGAAGATGACACGGATGCGATGCAGATCGAACTACGCCAACAACTAATGGCGATTGAAGAAGGTCTGAATCCAGTTGATATCATGTTCTTATACAAAATTCTTGAATGGGTTGGTGGTATTGCAGATCAAGCACAGCGTGTAGGCGCTCGTCTTGAAGTAATGCTTTCTCGATCTTAAATCATACGTTAACTATATAACGAAGAGCATTTTTTGAACAAACCACTTATGCGCTGAGTATTTCTCTCGCTGAGCGGTTTTTTGCGTCTAAATTTGTTCCGCTTGTTATCAAACAACTAGGTATTACGATGGATATCCTTGCTAACTACGGCACTGTCCTGATTATTGTTGCAGCAGCTTTCGGTTTCTTGATGGCTATTGGTATTGGTGCAAATGACGTTGCGAACGCAATGGGCACTTCAGTAGGCTCTAAAGCTCTAACCGTTAAACAAGCGATCATTATCGCAATGATCTTTGAATTCGCAGGTGCTTACCTTGCGGGCGGCGAAGTAACAGACACGATCCGTAAAGGTGTTATCGAAACGTCTCTATTCGCTCATCAACCTGATATCCTGGTGTACGGCATGATGTCTGCACTACTCGCTGCGGGTACATGGTTGCTTCTAGCATCATACATGGGCTGGCCAGTATCAACGACTCACTCAATCATCGGTGCAATCATCGGTTTTGCTTGTGTGTCTGTAGGTACAGAAGCAGTAGACTGGAACAGCGTTCAAGGTATTGTAGGTAGTTGGATTGTCACACCGTTGATTTCCGGCATCTTCGCCTATCTCATTTTTGTCAGTGCCCAACGACTGATATTCGATACAGAAAATCCGTTGTTTAACGCTAAGCGTTTTGTGCCTGTGTACATGTTCATTACTACCATGGTCATTGCACTTGTAACCATCAAGAAAGGTCTTAAGCACGTTGGTCTTCACCTAACCGGTACTGAAGCATGGTTATGGGCAGCTGGTGTTTCTGCTCTCGTCATGATTGGCGGTTACTTATACATTCAAAAGAAATTTGCTAACCGCGAAGAAGACCATGGCTTTGCTGGCGTTGAAGGTATCTTCAGCGTACTTATGGTTATCACTGCTTGTGCAATGGCATTCGCACACGGTTCAAACGATGTAGCTAACGCGATTGGTCCACTGTCTGCTGTTGTATCAACCGTTGAGCACATGGGTGAGATCACAGGTAAGAGTACTATCGCATGGTGGATTCTGCCTCTAGGTGGTTTCGGTATCGTTGTTGGTCTTGCAACAATGGGCCATAAAGTAATGGCAACCGTTGGTACCGGTATTACAGAATTAACACCAAGCCGTGGCTTTGCTGCACAACTTGCAACAGCATGTACGGTTGTACTTGCTTCAGGTACTGGCCTTCCAATCTCGACTACACAAACACTGGTTGGTGCAGTATTAGGTGTTGGTTTTGCTCGTGGTATCGCTGCACTGAACTTAGGCGTTGTACGTAATATCGTAGCTTCTTGGATTGTGACACTACCTGCAGGTGCTCTACTTGCTGTTGTGTTCTTCTACGGAATTCAAGCTGCGTTTACTATGTAGTAGCTCCTGCGTTAATCAATATTAGCGTCAGAAAACGGTGAGCTTCAGTAAAGATATGTAAATACCATGTCATTATTGACTCAAACGCACAGAAAGGGAGGCTTTGCCTCCCTTCTTTGTTGCACCATATAAAAAAACTAAATATTATTTGCTCATTGAGGCTGACTCATACGCCTACCCAATTTGAATCGTTAAAGGATTTACTGTGAAAAAACTGATTAGCTTAGTTTTGTTCGCAATGCTTGCGGCTCCAGCTGCCTTTGCTCAAGACCGTTATATTGCTGACAAACTATTTACTTACATGCACTCTGGCCCAAACAATACTTTCCGTATTATAGGCAGTATTGATGCCGGTGAGAAAATCACCTACCTACAAACTAACAAGAGCACGGGTTACACTCAGGTTCAAGATAGCCGAGGACGCAAAGGTTGGGTTGAGAGTAAGTTCGTAAGCACAAAAGAAAGTATGGCATTGCGTCTGCCTAAGTTAGAGAAAGAGCTCTCTGAAGTAAAAGGTAAACTGGCAAATGCTCGCCACAGTGCTGATAGCGAAAAAGCAGGTCTCGCAAGCTCTCTAGACTCTCGTAACAAGCAGATTGCTGAACTAGAGCAGAACTACAGTGAGATTAGCCAACAGCTAACGAGCTCTCAGACAGAGAACCGTCAACTACGCGCTAAGCTAGATACTCAAAAAGATGACTTACTATTGAAGTACTTCATGTACGGTGGTGGTGTTGCTGGTATTGGTCTACTTCTTGGCCTTGTTCTGCCACACATCATGCCTCGTCGTAGAAAGTCACCAAACGGCTGGGCGTAAGCCTCGCATTTGGTACAGTAGGTTCAGTATCGAATATCAAAAAGGAGCACCGAGGTGCTCCTTTTTATTTGTCTGGATTTATCATTCTAGTCACAGCGCTAAGCGATAACATCAATCACAGTAAGTAATATCGATATTACTAACCTTTCCACTCATACAACGCTGGGATTTCTATTTTCTGCTGATTGAATTCAATGATTACCGATTGTGGTTTAATCTCAAGCAACTGAATACCCCGCTCGATCCACTCCCCTTGAGCAACTTCGTGCCCATTCACTTTTACCCAACGCTTGGTTTCGCTACTCGAGTACATGTGAGTTTGTAGGTCTAACTTAGGTAATACACCAGATAATCGATTACCGTGCGTCTCTAAACCTATGATCTGAGGATCCAAGTTCCCCACAGGTCTAGAATCCATAGGTTCAGGTGCGCTTTGTTGGTCACCCATGATGGATTCAAGCTTCAATGCTAAATCGGTTGGCAACTCGGTAAGGTCTAACCCTTTGAGTAAATCACGGTCCGATTGCAGCATGCCATTATCATTATTCGTTCCTGGTTGAACTGGCGGTTCAATAGATAATGGCTCAAAATTCGTTGCAGCTTGATTACTATTATCTACATTCGCTTTTGAGCCACTAGCGATATTATAGATCTCAGTGTCCATCTTTGCATGTATCTCTTGGCGCGGTAGTGCTTTCAAGGGTGTGCTTGCCGGTGCCGAGCGAACAGAGAATAATCCTTCATCGTCTGTATCCACTGACCCAGTATCCACACTGGCTATGTCAGCATCAGCAATTTGAGGCTCAAGGTTTGATTGAAGCTTTGATTCAGGCAGAGCTACGGGGCTAGCCGAGCCTTGCTGCTGTTGATTATACGACTGGTAAGCCAGAACGCCGCCCACCAACAAAGAAGGTACTAAGACAAGAAGTAGTCCCATTGCTAACGATGAACCTCGTTTGTTGCTAATCCCTCTAGCAGAACTAGGCACATGATGGTTTTGGTAACCTTTAAAACTAGGTTTATTATTAGAAGACTGTTTAAGCTCATGCATAATACGTGACATTAGCTTTCACCTCCTTCTAATGACATCAACTCGGGAGAGTTGAGTTGGGCCAATCTTTGCAATCTTGCCAATGTGCGTTTTCCTGCGATGCCATCAACAGACATCCCCTGCCAAACCTGGAAGGCTTCAACTTTCATTTTTAACTCATTATCAAAAACATCACTGCCCGATATATCCTCACCCAATGCTTCAGACAATAGCAGATCGAGTAACACGATCGCCTCACCTTGATATCCCTCTTTCAGGGTCTCTCTTAACGGCTGCTGCCAAATCGCGATGTAATTGCCTTGCCAAATTTGTTTTAAGGTGCGCTTAGGCATCATCAATAGCTTTTCGTTGACTAGGAGCTCAACAGACTCCTCAGACGCACCATAAAGTACAGCAAACACAGGTTCTTGACCTAATTCCAGATTAAGAACTACGGGGACTCCAAGTTCAATCAAATATTCTAAATTGGCTTGATGTTGCTCACATACAAATACACTTTGTTGTTCACCCAAACATAGCCAATCACGAAGCGAAGATTCATACCCCCAAAGCGTGTATAGGTCCCTAATTGCAAGCGTTTGATTATTCCCTTGCCTTAAGTGATTCTGAACATCTTGTGGTAGTGCAAACTTCGAAGCCTTGAGCTCTTGAGCCGATATAGGTGTATCAACCAGTGTCGGAGTTTCAGCCACAAGTGAGCGTTGAGTATGCGCCGCTACTTCCGTTTTCACTTCACCGGAAGTATCTGTAGGCATCCATGAACTAATATAGGTTGGGGCGAAATTAAAGGTCGCGATTGCAAGGCCGACACTTAATGTGGCAATCCCCGCATATTGGAGCAATTTGGGCGCTACATGAGTAGCACGAGTTTTTTCTACGTGATACACATCGGCCTGAAAGGACATGATTTGCTGACAAGCTCGGTTAACCGTTTCATTACTCGGTAATTTATCACCATCATGAAAAGCCAATTGCAACGCTTTATCACACACCAAGTTAATGAGCCTTGGGATTCCATGAGTATATTGAGCGATAAGCTTGATTGAACGATTCGAAAACAACATCTGCTCGCCACCCGCGGTTTCCAAACGAAACGCGATGTACTTGCCGGTTTCTTCTGTATTAAGAGGCAATAGATGATAGCGACCAGTAATGCGCTGCGCTAGCTGACGTAGCTGCGTGGTTTGTAGATGTTGCTGCAATTCCGGTTGACCAACCAGCAGCACTTTTAACAGCTTACGACTGTCGGTTTCCAAATTAGTTAGAAGGCGCAGCTGTTCCAACACATCGGCAGCGAGATGTTGGGCTTCATCTATCACCAATAAGGTTTGAATACCTTCAGCATGGCTATCCAACAGGAAGTGATGAATTGCCTGACTCAACTGTTTCAACGACGCTTGTTCAGGGTATTCGACCTCAAACTCATCGCAAATAGCTTCAAGTAAATCTGAATTGGAAAACGTAGGGTTGAGTATAAGGCCAGCTTGAGTCTGACTATCGAGAGAGGACAGCATTGCCTTGGCGACCGTAGTTTTCCCTGTACCTACCTCACCAGTAAGCATTGCAAAGCCCCCGCCCTCGCCTAAACCGGCTTGTAGGTTCTGCATCGCTTCTTGATGACGCTGACTCAAAAACAAGTAACGAGAATTTGGTACAATCGAAAATGGCATCTCAACGAAGCCAAAATATTCCTTATACATGTGCTGCCCTATAATTACGATTAATGGAAAGTACCATTGCTTTCAGTAAAGTCCAGCAGTGATAAAACATTTCGAGGTGATAAGTTGCAAATATTCGATAGCCTACCAAAAGAGAATGGGCTACAACGCTATCTCGTCGGCGGTGCGGTACGCGATAAGCTGCTAAATATTGATAGCTATGATAGAGATTGGGTCGTGGTCGGCAGTACCCCTCAAGAGATGGAAAGCCTTGGCTTTACTGCGGTGGGTAAAGACTTCCCGGTCTTCCTGCATCCAAAAACCAAAGAAGAGCACGCACTGGCTCGCACTGAGAGAAAATCTGGTTCAGGTTACACAGGCTTCGAATGTTACTTCGCTCCGGATGTCAGCCTAGAAGAAGATCTGATGCGTCGAGATCTAACGATCAACGCCATCGCTCAAGATGACGAAGGCAACCTGCACGATCCTTACCACGGCCAGCAAGATCTCTCTGATCACATTCTAAGGCACGTCTCGGATGCCTTTGTTGAAGATCCGCTTCGTGTACTGCGTGTAGCTCGTTTCGCTGCCAAGCTTCACCATCTCAACTTTACCGTTGCCCCAGAAACTATGGTGATGATGAGTGAGATAGTGCAATCTGGTGAACTCGCACACCTTACGGCAGAGCGAGTTTGGCAAGAGTGGCATAAATCTCTTAGTACACCGCACCCTGAAGTGTTCCTTTCCGTTTTAAGAGAATGTGGCGCATTGGCGGTTGTTTTACCTGAGATTGACGCTCTATTTGGCGTACCTCAACCTGAAAAATGGCACCCAGAGATCGACACGGGCATCCACACTCTGATGGTGGCTCAACAAGTAGCACTCTTAAGCCAGTCATTGCCAGTACGCTTTGCCGCTCAAGTACATGATTTAGGTAAAGGCGTCACGCCAGAAAGCGAGTGGCCAAGCCACAAAATGCATTGCCATACAGGCTTAAATATCATTAAGAAGCTGTGTGAAAGAGTCAGAGTGCCCAATGAATTCAGAGACCTCGCGTTGTTAGTGTGCGAGCAGCATTCTAATATCCATCGTGCTGGCGAGCTAAAACCAACCACCTTTCTCAAGGTTCTCAACAAATTCGATGTATGGCGTAAGCCAGATAGACTCGACGATATACTGCTTTGCTGCCAAGCCGATCACGCAGGCCGAAAAGGATTAGAGGATCAGCCGTATCCTCAAAAAGCGCGTTTTGAAGTGGCTTACCAAGCGGCACTTCAAGTCGAAGTTAAAGCCATTATTACCGATGGTTTTCAAGGTAAAGATATTCGAGAAGAGCAAGAGAGACGCAGAGCTGCCGCGATTGAGATTGCCCTATTAGAACTCGCAGATAATTAATCGTAATAACGCTGGTTACCATGCATTAAAAAACCCGCAACTAAGCGGGTTTTTCCGTTTCAATCTGTAGGACGAAACATTTGCCTTCGTAAGTCGAGCGCTACTGCATCATCAAGAAAGCAAATAGACCAAAACCTAAAATCAGGCGGTAGATAACAAACGGCGTCATACCCATACGAGAGATAAGCTTCAAGAAGAAGTGAATACAGATATAAGCACTGATGAAAGACACCACGATGCCTGTCAGTAAAGTACCAACATGGATTGGGTCACCACTTGTCACCAACTTCAAGCCTAAGTAACCACCAGCCAGAGTGATGATTGGGATAGACATTAAGAAAGAGAATCGAGCCGCCGCTTCACGTGTGAAACCAAGATAAAGCGCTGCAGTAATCGTCGCACCAGAACGAGACGTTCCCGGAATGATCGCCATTGCCTGAGCAAGGCCAATAAACAACGCCTTTTTCCAACCCGCTTGGTATTCGTCATCACGCAGGCTTGAGTTCTTATCCACCCACCAAAGCAATAGGCCAAAAATGATGGTGGTCGTTGCAATAACCCACGCGCTACGCAAGTACAGCTCAACAATATCTTTCATCAACAAACCAAAGATACACGCAGGAATGGTCGCAAGAATGATCATCCACGCTAACTTCGCTTCTTTACTGCGATCGCCTTTAAATACTGAACCAAAGAATGCACTCAACAGAGAGACCACTTCTTTGCGGAAATAAATAACGACAGCTGCCAAAGTACCGACATGGACCGCCACATCAAAAGCCAAGCCTTGATCTTCCCAGCCTAAAACAGCCGAAGGAAGGATTAAGTGTGCAGAACTGGAAATAGGTAAAAACTCAGTAAAGCCTTGCACCAACGCCAACATAAACGCTTCAAAATAACTCATTACTTACCTTAAAAATCATAGTGTTATATCTACGACAGAGAGTGTGTCTAATTGCTGCATCTTCTGCCATATTTCACCGACGGTTCGTCCATCTTGCGGGATCACTCTCGCAGGACAAAGATCATAAAGTGGTTGTGTTACAAAAGGATATTTATAGATATCACTGCGTGGTAATTCTGGGTCGCTCTCTGATACCACCTCTCCAAACAACACAATATCAAGATCGAGCTTTCGATCTTGAAGCTTATGTGCATCTTGAGAGCGCCCCCACTTGAACTCAATTTTACGCAGTTGTTGTGAAAATTCAGTCAATGGGAGTGATGTGTCGATCTCTACCACAAAATTGTAAAACGGATGACTGTTAAACCCTACAGGCTCACAGTGATAGATCTTAGAGCATTTAAGGTTAGTCCCTAATGCTTGAAGCTCTGTCCATGCCACCCTTGCATGCTTGTCGCGGTCTATGTTCGTGCCAACACCAACATAGGCTATTGTCATGCTTGGCCTCGTTCGATGATCACACCCACGGCTTTTGCTTGTGGTACTGCGCCAGGCTTCGCTAAACGGATTTTAATCCAAGGCACTGAGAACTGAGTCATAATCAATTCAGCGACTTCTTCTGCCACACGTTCAACCAATAGGAATCGGCCATTAGCAATATGGTCAAGCACAACTGTACTGACTGTCGAGTAATCCAAAGCATCGACAACATCATCACTCTTACCTGCTGGGCGATTGTCATGAGCCATTTCAATATCAAGCACAAGTTTTTGTTTAATCTCTTGTTCCCAATCGTAAACACCGATCGTTGTAATTACTTCTAGCTGTTCAATGAAAACTTTATCCAGTGCCATGACTTGTCCTTTTAGAGGTCGGATACCCATATCGGGGAAAAAAACGTATTATTTGCGTAATTCCAGATATGATATCAATTACTCTTAGATTGAGCATTATTTTCCCATCGTTAGGCTTATAACTGTTTAAGGAAAAACATGACCCCATTGGCACTCATCATGATTATTGCTGCCTATTTACTAGGTTCAATCTCTAGTGCGGTCTTGATATGCCGAGTCTTAAGACTTCCTGACCCAAGAACTGTGGGGTCCAATAACCCCGGAGCCACCAATGTGCTTCGCGTGGGTGGCAAAGGCGCCGCTGCGGCCGTCCTGCTTTGTGACATGCTTAAAGGCACCATTCCTGTTTGGCTTGGCTACTACCTCAAGATCGATCCCATCATTTTAGGTGTTGTGGCGATCGCAGCCTGTCTTGGTCATATGTATCCAATATTTTTTCACTTTAAAGGTGGTAAAGGCGTCGCAACCGCACTCGGAGCTATCGCCCCAATTGGATTCGATCTAACAGGCATGATCATGGCGACCTGGTTGGTTGTGGCATTTTTGTTTCGTTATTCATCTTTAGCTGCACTGATTACTGTGTTGCTCGCACCTTTCTACGCTTGGTTAGTTAAACCTCAATACACACTGCCTGTGGCCATGTTGTGTTGTTTGATCGTTCTACGTCACCATCAGAATATCCGCCGCCTACTCGATGGCAGCGAACCAAAACTCGGGCAAAAAAAATCGGCTTAAACTGTTATGTCTAAGCCGAACCATTTTTTAAACTAAGATACGTTTGAACCGACGCTAGTCTAATTCGGTCAATACCATTCGTTCTTTCATTGCTTACAGCAGATGCTTATCTAAAAACGTCTTCAGCATTGTGTTCACAAACTCTGGTTGCTCTAGCGAACTAATGTGACCTGCTCCAGGAATCACCACCAATTCACTGCCCGTAATACAGTCGTGCATTAGGTATGACTCAAGTGCCGGACGTGGTTTGTCTTCTTGCCCTACAGCGATCAAAACCGGCAGTGCAAAGCTCTCTACTGCTTCAATCATATCGCGACGTCCAAACACCATTCGACCGATTCGAGCCACTTCTTCAGCGTTCTCACCCTTAAGATTTGATAATTTCTGAGTAAAGCCTTCCACTAAAGCTTGCGTGTTTGTTTGAGCATCATTTGCAAAGAACAATGGAACAACCGCTTCAACAATCGGTTGAGGAACCATCTTGGTTTGAGTAATGGTGTCTAACATGCTGAAGTATTTAGCATGAGCAACTTCTGGTTCTAAACCAACAAAGGTATCCATTAGAACTAAAGATTTAATACGTGCAGGTGCAAGTTCCGCTAATTCAGCTCCCCACATACCGCCAACCGATAAACCTACTACGGAAAACTCTTCGATTTCTAAATGATCAAGTAGATCCAACATGTGTTGAGCGTAATCTTTTAAGTTACGCATCGAGTTCGGCGCGGCTTGTGATTCACCATGAGACCAAAGCTCTGGAACAATACAGCGATACTGAGTTTTTAATGCATCGATCTGCGGCTGCCACATTGCACTGTCCCAAAGGTAGCTGTGGCCTAATACTACAACAGGGCCTTGACCTTCATCTAGATACGCCATCGATTGATTGTCTACTGTGAACTTGTTCATTTTCTTCCCTAATCTCTATCTACGAATATTGTTGAGCTTATGAAACGGCGATATATAAAAACGGCCGCAAGAGGCGACCGTTAATCGAAACACACTGGTTTATTCTGCGCTTAGCTTTTGTTGAACGACGGTTTCTAGTTGATCGACGGTTTCTAGTTGATCGACGGTTTCTCGTTGAACGATTGCTACTGGTTAAGCAATTGGCTCAAGCTGGTCAATTGGCCAACGCGGTGTGGCATGGACAGATAAATCAGCAGTTTCACCATTCTTCAGGCGCTGCATGCCCGCATAAGCGATCATCGCACCGTTATCTGTACAGAACTCAGTGCGTGGGTAGTACACCTCTCCACCGATTTTCTTGGCCAATGCTTCAAGCTCAACTCGTAGTTGTTTGTTGGCACTCACACCGCCAGCAATCACGATACGTTTCATACCCGTCTCTACCAACGCACGCTTACACTTGATTACCAAGGTCGCACAAACCGCTTCTTGGAACGCATAAGCGATGTCAGCACGAGTTTGGTCATCATTGTCATTAGCACGAATGGTATTTGCCGCGAACGTTTTCAAGCCCGAAAAGCTCATATCTAGACCCGGACGATCGGTCATCGGACGTGGGAACTTAAAACGACCTGGCGTGCCTTTTTCTGCGAGTCGAGATAGCAGTGGACCACCTGGGTAATCTAAGCCCATTAGCTTCGCGGTTTTATCAAACGCTTCACCCGCCGCATCATCAATCGATTCACCAAGGATTCGGTATTCACCAATGCCTTTCACTTCTACCATCATGGTATGACCGCCAGAAACCAGCAGAGCAACAAATGGGAATGGTGGAGGATTGTCTTCTAGCATTGGCGCAAGAAGGTGACCTTCCATGTGGTGAACAGGTACTGCAGGTACGCCCCAAGCGTAAGCAATACTGCGACCAATCGTTGCGCCCACAAGCAATGCACCAACCAAACCTGGGCCAGCCGTGTAAGCCACACCATCAATATCTTTCGATGTTAGATTCGCTTCTGCCAATGCCGCTTTAATCAGTGGAATGGTTTTTTTTACGTGGTCACGCGACGCTAGCTCAGGTACTACACCACCGTAATCGGCGTGCAGTTTTACTTGGCTGTATAACTGATGAGAAAGCAGCCCTTGCTCATCATCATAAATTGCGATTCCTGTTTCATCACAAGAGGTTTCAATACCAATAATGCGCATAATTTTCTCGGCACGCTTTCGTCTAAAATGGGAAATTAGCGCAATATTACCCTGCCTAAGCTCTTCAAACAAATATTGTACAGACTATAATCGACAAAGTGCTTTACAAAGCCACTGTGATCGGATTAAAATTCCGCACCATTTTTGATCAAGCTGGTTAATGGCCAAACGCGAATAGAGAGTTAGCTCGATGGGTAACTTCTCTGATTTGGTACTGAGTAGCCAGCGATAATGAATAACCCCTGAGGTGAAAGGCATATGCCAATAGTTAAAGTACGTGAAAACGAACCGTTCGACGTTGCACTACGTCGTTTTAAGCGCTCTTGTGAAAAAGCAGGTATCCTTTCTGAAGTGCGTCGTCGTGAGCATTACGAAAAGCCAACTACAGTTCGCAAACGCGCTAAAGCAGCAGCTCAAAAGCGTCACGCTAAAAAGCTAGCTCGCGAAAACGCACGTCGCGTTCGTCTGTACTAATAACTTAATCCATAAGGACTGAGTTATGGCTCTTATTGAACAACTCAAAGAAGAGCAAAAATTAGCGATGAAAGCCAAGGACAAACCGCGCCTTGGTACTATCCGCTTAGCTCTTTCAGCAATTAAGCAACGTGAAGTTGACGAACGGATCACTCTGAACGACGACGACATAATTGCTATATTAGTTAAAATGGTTAAGCAACGTCGCGATTCTGTTGCTCAATATGAATCGGCAAATCGTCAAGATCTTGCTGATGTGGAAAAAGCAGAAATTACGGTACTTGAAGGCTTTATGCCTCAGCCGCTAACTGAAGAAGAAGTTATTGCACTACTTGATAGCGCAATTTCAGAAGCTCAACCTGCGGGCATGCAAGACATGGGTAAAGTAATGGCTATCTTGAAACCACAAATTCAAGGGCGTGCAGATATGGGTAAAGTTAGTGGTTTAGTTCGTTCTAAACTCGCTTAATCCCAAATCAAATTGCAACAAGCCGTGCAATCCTTCGGAACGCACGGCTTGTTTGTATCTGTAACCTATTCAAACTATTATTATCCACACTCTCAGTTAGTGCATTTTTCTAAGGTTTTATGGCAGGACACATCCCGCGTAGTTTCATCGATGATCTCCTAGCGCGTCTCGACATTGTCGATATTGTGGACGCACGCGTGAAACTTAAGAAAAAAGGCAAAAACTATGGCGCTTGTTGTCCATTTCACAACGAGAAGACCCCTTCTTTTAGCGTAAGTCAAGAAAAACAGTTTTATCACTGCTTTGGCTGTGGCGTGCATGGCAATGCCATCGACTTCATTATGGAGTTCGAACGTCTCGACTTTGTTGAAGCGATTGAAGAACTTGCCTCATTTTTAGGCCTTGATGTTCCTAGAGAACAGCGCAGCGGTGAAATATCCACGGCACCAAGAGCCAACAGCGAACAAAAACGTAACCTCTACGATTTGATGGGCGGCATCAGTAATTTTTACCGCTCTCAACTGAAAATATCGGCCAACAAACCTGCGATTGATTACCTAAAGAATCGTGGTCTTTCTGGCGAAATCGTCCAGAAGTTTGGCATTGGTTATGTGGCCGATGAGTGGGACTTAGTTCGTAAGAACTTTGGCCAACAGAAAGAAGCCCAAGACATGCTCGTGACTGGCGGTATGTTAATTGAGAACGATAAAGGTAACCGATACGACCGATTCCGTGGACGCGTAATGTTCCCGATTCGCGATCGTCGTGGCCGTGTGATTGGTTTTGGTGGTCGTGTATTAGAAGACGGCACACCAAAATATCTCAACTCACCAGAAACGCCTATCTTCCATAAAGGTAAAGAGCTTTACGGCCTTTATGAAGTGCTGCAAGCCTACCGTGAACCGCCGCAAATACTTGTGGTTGAAGGTTACATGGATGTCGTAGCATTAGCGCAATATGGTGTAGATTACGCGGTAGCATCACTGGGCACAGCAACAAGCACAGAACAACTACAAACATTATTCAGACAAACTAATACTGTTATTTGTTGTTACGATGGTGACCGTGCTGGCAGAGAAGCCGCACGAAGAGCTATGGAAAACGCATTAGAGTTCCTTAATGCGAATAAAGTACTAAAAGTTTTATTCCTACCTGATGGTGATGATCCTGATAGCTACATAAGAGAAAATGGGAAAGGCGCATTTGAAAATGAAATTAAGAATGCGGAATCGTTAATTGACTTTCTATTAACTGAGATAAAAAAAGAAGCTCCCGATACTGATTCCCGACGCTGGGGAACTTATGTTGCTACCAATGCAGCCCCTTTGCTAAATAAGACTCAAGACCCTTCTTTAAAAGCATATTTATGGCGAGAGCTCGCTTTAGGTACGGGGTGGAGTGATTTCCAACTTCAAAAGTTTCTAAATGCTTTATTAAAGGTTAACAACGACAATAAACCTCAACCGCATAAAGAGCTGAAACGCACTCCAATGCGAGAAGTTATCGCTTTGCTTATCCAAAATCCGAGCTATGCTGATATGGTACCGGATTTATCAAGTGTCAAAGGCTTACAATTGCCTGGACTAAGTTTATTCGTCGAAGTACTTGATATCTGCCGAGTGAACCCCCATATCAGCACAGGCCAATTATTAGAACATTGGCGAGAGAACAAACATGAGGCACTTCTGTCTCGTCTCGCGAGCTGGGAAATCCCCCTCGACGAAGACAATCAAGAAGACATATTTTTAGACTCATTGGACAATATCCTTGCCCAGTGCGTTGAAAAACAAATTGAAAACCTGCAGGCCAAAGCAAGAAGTGTCGGTTTATCAGCCGAAGAAAAAAGGGAGCTACTCGCTTTAATGCGAGATCTAAAAGCGTAACCCTGTTTGATTAGTCAGCATTTAATAAATTTGTTAACATAATTGGTTTGCATTTGAGAATGCAACGTCCTTCACCAGACCTGAAGTTGGATATCATCTATGGATCAAAATCCGCAGTCACAGCTTAAATTACTTGTTATTAAAGGCAAGGAACAAGGCTATCTGACCTACGCCGAAGTAAACGACCACCTACCTGCAGAAATCGTGGATTCTGAACAGGTAGAAGACATCATTCAAATGATCAACGACATGGGTATCAAGGTAGTAGAAACTGCACCTGACGCTGATGATCTAGCACTTAATGATGACGATGCCAATATAGATGAAGATGCAGCTGAAGCTGCAGCTGCTGCGCTTTCAAGCGTAGAAAGCGAGATTGGCCGTACAACTGACCCAGTTCGTATGTACATGCGTGAAATGGGTACAGTTGAACTACTGACTCGTGAAGGCGAAATCGACATTGCGAAGCGTATTGAAGATGGTATCAATACTGTACAATTATCTGTAGCTGAGTACCCAGGCACTATTCCATACATATTGGAACAGTTTGACCGCGTACTCGCTGAAGAGATTCGTTTAACAGATCTAATCAATGGCTTTGTTGACCCAGACGACGATGGCACAGCTGCGCCAACGGCGACTCACATCGGTTCAGAACTTGCTAAAACTGATCTAGAAGACGAAGACAAAGAAGAAGCAGAAGACGACGAGGAAGAAGAAGAGGAAGATACAGGTATTGACCCTGAGCTTGCTCTTGAGAAGTTCACAGCACTTCGCACTAGCTACCAAAACCGTCAACTAGCAATCAATGAATACGGCCACGAAAGCCCGAAAGCGACACTTGCAACGACAATGATGCAAGACGTATTCAAAGAGTTCCGTCTAACGCCAAAACAGTTTGATTACCTAGTAAACGAACTGCGTACTTCGATGGATCGCGTACGTACTCAAGAACGCCTAATCATGCGTCAAACGGTTGAGTACGGCAAAATGCCGAAGAAATCTTTCATTGCTCTATTTACGGGTAATGAATCTAGCGAAGCATGGTTAGACGAAGTATTAGCTTCAGACAAGCCATACGCAGAAAAGATCAAACGTAACGAGAACGATATCCGTCGCTCAATCCAAAAACTGGATATGATCGAGAAAGAAACGTCTCTTACTGTTCAAAGCATTAAAGATATCAGCCGTCGTATGTCTATCGGTGAAGCGAAAGCTCGTCGTGCGAAGAAAGAGATGGTTGAAGCGAACTTACGTCTAGTAATCTCGATTGCTAAGAAGTACACAAACCGTGGTCTACAATTCTTGGATCTAATCCAAGAAGGTAACATCGGTCTAATGAAAGCGGTAGATAAGTTTGAATACCGTCGTGGTTACAAATTCTCTACTTACGCTACTTGGTGGATCCGTCAAGCAATCACTCGTTCGATTGCCGACCAAGCTCGTACTATCCGTATTCCGGTTCACATGATCGAAACGATCAACAAACTAAACCGTATCTCTCGTCAAATGCTACAAGAGATGGGTCGTGAACCACTTCCGGAAGAACTGGCTGAGCGCATGCAAATGCCTGAAGACAAGATCCGTAAAGTACTGAAAATCGCTAAAGAGCCAATCTCAATGGAGACACCAATCGGTGACGACGAAGATTCGCACCTAGGTGATTTCATCGAGGATACAACGCTAGAACTGCCTTTAGATTCTGCAACGGCAACAAGCCTACGCGGCGCAACTAAAGACGTTCTTGCTGGCCTAACGCCTCGTGAAGCGAAAGTACTGCGTATGCGGTTCGGTATCGACATGAACACTGACCACACTCTAGAAGAAGTGGGTAAGCAGTTTGACGTTACTCGTGAACGTATCCGTCAGATCGAAGCAAAAGCACTGCGTAAACTTCGTCACCCAAGCCGCTCAGAAACTCTGCGTAGCTTCCTAGACGAGTAATTACACGCTTTAGTGTGGTTAGCTTTTAAGCATAAAATAAAAAAGGTGAGCGTTGGCTCACCTTTTTTGTGCCTGTATGATTTAAGTGGCTAAGATGTAAGCGGAATTGCCCCTCATAGTGTCTAGACACCAATGAATGCTTCCCCTATAATCTATGCCCTACGGCCCCTTAGCTCAGTGGTTAGAGCGCACGACTCATAATCGTTCGGTCCCCAGTTCAAATCTGGGAGGGGCCACCAAATTCCGATAAGGCTCATGAAGAAATTCATGGGCCTTTATCTTTTCTAATCCTTTCCATATCCAGTCTTCGATTACTTCCTGTAAGCACGATTCAATTAGTAACACTGAAACACTCCATCTAATCACCGCAGAACCCGTAAATCTATCTCAGGCTGATATTGACAATCAGTAAGCTCTCTCATCTGTACAGTATGATTCAGCGCTAGATCTCAGCACCAGAGCCGAATCTCAAAAACTGCTCGACAAAAACAACAAAAATATAATGAATGCTTTATGTCGAACGTATGAGTAAAGGCACGATTGAAATTACAGGCCCAGCTCTATTATCCAGCACTTTAAAGATCTATTAACCGAAATAGTGAACTAAAGCGATCCGTTATAACTCTAAAGAAAGAGTTACCCACGTATCATAATTGCGCGATATACTTCTAACCGCTTATTGGGCTTTTATCAGCCTGTACTATTACTAATTAACAAGCTCCTTAGTGCCTATATAACGAAAACGAAGCGCTACTCTTTCATCTTAAAAGGACTCCCCATCAGCATGAAAAAAATAATCTTAGTTGTAATATGTTTCTATCTATCTGGCTGTGTGGCCAACGGCGCTCTTTGTATTCCAACAGGGACTAGTATCCATTGCGGCAGTAATTCTTAAAATATCCTAGTCATTGTCATCAATTCGGATTCCACCTCACAAATCCCCGAACTCAGAGAGAGTGCAGATCTCAATATTATGTTTTGAACTCCCAGGCACACTTATTCACAGAGCTTAAAGTTAAGATAAAAAGGGCATCAACTATTACCTGATGAGTTACGACAATCAGCACAGCCTCATCGAGTAAATGATGAGGCGTCACCAGTAGATGACAAAAATCTACTTTGATCAGTACCCGGATTTGTTGAGCACTACATTGCTCCAGGCATAATCTCCCTCCCCTTTATGCTAAAGTCATGCAGTTTTCTTTTATGTAATAACCATACCTGCTCACAAACAACTCCCCCAGAATTCTCCCAGTGACTAAACAGTACTTTTCTTTTATAAAAAAATCGGCAATATGAGAGTACATAGATAATTCAATCGTTCAGGGAAGACACATGAAAGACGAAACACTCTCGATTCACTTCGGCTACGAAACTGATCCAACAACCAAATCAGTTGCGACCCCTATTTACCAAACCGTTGCTTACGAATTCGATGATGCACAACACGGCGCCGACCTGTTTAACCTTGCGGTGCCAGGTAATATCTACACTCGCATAATGAACCCAACCAATGATGTGTTGGAAAAACGCATGGCGGCCTTAGAGGGTGGTATTGCAGGCTTAGTGGTGAGTGCGGGCAGCGCGGCGATCAACTACGCCATTCAAACGTTGGCACAAATCGGTGATAACATCGTTTCAACGCCTCAGCTTTACGGCGGTACTTACACTCTATTTGCTCACATGCTGCCAAACCAAGGGATAGAAGTTCGCTTTGCCAAAGACGACAAACCAGAAAGCTTAGCGGCACTGATTGATGAAAAAACCAAGGCGGTTTACTGCGAAAGTATCGGCAACCCAGCAGGTAATATCATCGACTTAGAACGTGTGGCTGAGCTTGCTCACGCACAAGGTGTACCTGTGATTGTCGATAACACGGTGGCGACACCTGTGTTGTGTAAACCTATCGATTTTGGTGCTGATATTGTGGTGCACTCACTCACCAAATACGTTGGTGGTCACGGAACAACATTGGGTGGCGTGATTGTCGACTCAGGCAAATTCCCATGGGCAGAGCACAAAGATCGCTTCCCAGTATTTAATCAGCCAGAACCTTCTTACCACGGTGTGGTGTATACAGAAGCCTTTGGCGAAGCCGCGTTTATTGGCCGCGCTCGAACGGTTCCACTGCGTAATACGGGGGCAGCACTGTCGCCAATGAATGCCTTCATGCTAATGCAAGGTCTAGAAACGTTGTCGCTACGCATGGAGCGACACACAGAGAACGCACTAAAAGTAGCAGAGTACCTTCAGCAACATGAGAAAGTGAGTTGGGTGAGCTACGCTGGTTTACCAACGTCTGAGTTCTATCCGCTGGCTGAAAAATACATGCAAGGTAAGCCGTCTGCCATTTTATCTTTTGGCTTGAAAGATGGTTATGAAGCCGGTGTTCGTTTCTATGATGCGCTACAAATATTCAAGCGCTTGGTGAACATTGGCGATGCAAAATCTCTCGCTTGTCACCCTGCTTCTACAACACACCGTCAATTAAGCGAAGCGGAACAAAAGCAAGCAGGTGTGTCACCAGAGATGATTCGTCTCTCTGTAGGCATTGAGCATATTGACGATATCTTGGCTGACCTAGAGCAAGCACTTAGCACTTAATGCTTAATGCTTAA
>NZ_JBFRQW010000045.1:0-8640 GCF_041472735.1 Vibrio sp. 10N.261.46.E11 | reverse complement strand
TTAATGCTTAATGCTTAATGACGCTACAGCTAGCTCTAACACGAATCGTTAACTAGCAGACACAAAAAAGCCCATCACAGGATGGGCTTCTTATTATCTAATTTTCTTAGATAAGCTAACGATTACTCAACAGTAACCGCTTTCGCAAGATTACGAGGTTGGTCAACGTCAGTACCTTTGATTAGCGCTACGTGGTAAGACAACAACTGCATCGGTACTGTGTAGTAGATAGGTGCTGTTACTTCACTTACGTGAGGCATCTTGATGATCTTCATGTTCTCATCGCTTTCAAAGCCTGCATCTTCATCTGCGAATACGTAAAGTAGACCGCCACGAGCACGTACTTCTTCAACGTTTGATTTCAGTTTCTCTAGCAAGTCGTTGCTTGGTGCAATAACGACGACTGGCATATCTGCATCGATAAGAGCCAAAGGACCGTGCTTAAGCTCGCCAGCCGCGTATGCTTCTGCGTGGATGTAAGAGATCTCTTTCAGTTTAAGAGACGCTTCCATCGCGATTGGGTAGAACTCACCACGCCCCAAGAACAGTGTGTGATGCTTATCAGCAAAATCAGGTGCTAGCGCTTCGATCTCTTTATCAAACGCCAATGCTTTCTCGATATCAGCAGGCAGTTGATGCAGTGCTTGAACGATATCAGCTTCTTTCTCTTCATTGATGCGACCTTGTAGACGACCAATTGACGTTACCATCATCAGCATTGCAGCTAGCTGTGTCGTGAAGGCTTTAGTTGAAGCAACGCCGATCTCAGTTCCTGCGCGAGTCATGAAGGCAAAATCAGATTCACGAACTAGCGAAGAACCCGCAACGTTACAGATAGTCATTGCCGACATGTAACCTTTTTCTTTTGCAAGACGAAGTGCAGCAAGCGTATCCGCCGTTTCACCAGACTGAGACAGAGTCACCAATAGGCTGTTCGGGCGAACAACGAAATCACGGTAACGGAATTCAGAGGCAATCTCTACGTCACAGCTTACGCCTGCTAGAGACTCAAACCAGTAACGAGCTGCCATGCCTGAGTTGTAAGACGTACCACATGCGATGATCTGCACGTGTTCTACCTTGCTTAGGATCTCTTCCGCTTTAACACCGATTGCATTAGTGATTACAGAAGTGTCAGAGATACGACCTTCCATTGTGTTGATCAGCGCTGTTGGCTGCTCAAAGATCTCTTTCTGCATGAAGTGACGGTATTGACCTTTATCACCTGCATCGTGTTCTGCGTTTGATTCAACAATTTCACGCTCTACACGCTCGCCCGCTACATCAAATACTGTTACATCACGACGAGTCACCTCAGCAACATCACCCTCTTCTAAGTACATGAAGCGACGAGTTACGCTTAATAGCGCTAGTTGGTCAGAAGCAAGGAAGTTCTCGCCCACACCAAAACCGATAACGATTGGGCTACCAGAACGAGCAACAACGATACGGCTAGGATCTTTACGATCAACCGCCACTGTGCCGTATGCACCGTCTAATTGTTTTGCTGTTTTTTGCAGAGCTTCAACCAAAGAAGCTGACGTGCGAAGTTCCCACTCAACAAGATGAGCGATAACTTCAGTATCCGTTTGTGAAGTAAACACATAACCACGCTCTTGAAGAAGAGCACGCAGTGCTTCGTGGTTTTCGATAATACCATTGTGTACAACAGCAATATCACCAGACATGTGTGGGTGTGCGTTTGCTTCAGAAGGCTCACCGTGTGTCGCCCAACGTGTATGAGCTATACCAGTACCGCCAATAACATGTTGTTGATCGACTGCGTCTGCTAGCTCTTGTACTTTACCAAGGCGGCGTACACGAGTTAGGTTAGATTCGCTATCAACTACAGCTACACCCGCCGAATCGTAGCCTCGGTATTCTAGGCGGCGAAGGCCTTCTACTAAAATTTCGGCTACATCACGCTGTGCTACTGCACCAACAATTCCACACATAGTTTCACTCCATCAATTTCGTTTTATTCCTATTGGCAGCAAGCAAAGGCCAGATCTTTATCAAGATCAATTATAGGAAGGTAAATGCATAATACTTAAATTTGTTTTTACGCTGGATCAGTCAAGATCACACGAACATCATGTGATTCGATACTTGCTTTGGATTCTTCGCCTAAGTCTGTATCGGTAATTAAGATGTCAATGTGCTCCCATGCCAGCTCTAAGTTCGGGATCTTTCGTCCCACCTTTTCCGACTCAACCATCACGATCACTTCTCGTGACACTTCAGCCATTACTTTACTTAGACCAACCAATTCATTGAACGTGGTTGTGCCTCTATCAAGGTCGATACCATCAGCCCCAATAAATAGTTGATCAAAATCGTAAGCACGAAGTACTGACTCTGCGACTTTGCCTTGGAAAGAGTCCGAGTGGGTATCCCAAGTGCCGCCGGTCATTAGCAGTGTTGGTTCGCTTTCCAACTCATTAAGTGCATTAGCAACGTGCAACGAGTTGGTCATCACAACTAAACCACGCTTGCTATTGAGCTGCTGAATTAGCGCACCAGTCGTGCTACCGCTATCGATCACAATACGATTATGATCGCGAATTAAATCTGCAGCGGCTTTCGCTAATGAAACCTTTCGAGTCGAAACTTGTGGGCCCAGTTCTTCGTTGACAACCTCTTTCGGTAACGAAATCGCACCACCATAACGGCGTAAAAGCTGACCGTTTTTCTCTAAAGACGCCAAGTCCTTTCTAATAGTGACCTCTGAGGTTTCGAACTTAGCGGATAATTCATCAACACTAACCTCCCCTTTTTCATTCACTAGGTTAGAAATTGCATGTCTTCTGAGCTGGGTGTTTCGTTTCGACATTTAAAAAAGGCCACTAAGTTTCGATATGAAACATATTATAGTTACAACGAAACTATTTAGTCCATTTATTTTGATCCAAAAAATTAATAAATAGCGATAAAACCTTGTCCTAAGACAATTGTTAAGCAGTGATATTGAACTCATTAGGTGGTAGAATCCGCACCCGAAAAGAAAAAAAATTACAAAACTGACTGTTATTTTTTTGCAACTTACCGCCTATATAGTGGGGTAAGTCACAGAAAACCGATATTGAATCAAATTCTTTTGGTCATAAAATGACTAAAACTGATGAAAGACTTACAACTCTGAAGGACATATTGGAAGTCCCGCGCTTTTACACAACAGGCACAAAATGTTGATGTAGCGGACCAATCTTCAGAACTTAAATAAATTTCAAATTGTAACAATACTTACCGGAGAGTACCTTCCATGAAAAAGACCAAAATCGTATGTACGATTGGCCCTAAAACTGAATCTGTAGAGAAGCTAACTGAACTAGTAGATGCTGGCATGAACGTTATGCGTCTTAACTTCTCTCACGGTGATTTCGCAGAGCACGGCACTCGTATCGCGAACTTCCGTAAAGTAATGGAAAACAAAGGTGAGCAACTTGCTATCCTTCTAGATACTAAAGGTCCAGAAATCCGTACTATCAAACTTGAAGATGGTAACGACGTAGATCTAGTAGCTGGTCAAGAGTTCACTTTCACAACTGACGCAACAGTTGTTGGTAACAAAGACGTAGTAGCAGTAACTTACCTAGGTTTCGCTAAAGACCTAACAGCAGGTAACACTATCCTTGTTGATGACGGCCTAATCGAAATGGAAGTTATCGCAACAACAGAAACTGAAGTTAAGTGTAAAGTTCTTAACAACGGTGCTCTAGGCGAAAACAAAGGTGTTAACCTTCCTGGCGTTTCTGTTCAACTTCCAGCTCTTTCTGAAAAAGACAAAGCTGACCTTAAGTTTGGTTGTGAGCAAGGTGTTGATTTCGTAGCTGCTTCTTTCATCCGTAAAGAAGACGACGTTAAAGAAATCCGTGAACTTCTAAACGCTAACGGCGGCGAGAACATCCACATCATTTCTAAGATTGAAAACCAAGAAGGTGTAGATAACTTCGATTCAATCCTTGAAGCTTCTGACGGCATCATGGTTGCTCGTGGTGACCTAGGTGTTGAAATCCCAGCTGAAGAAGTAATCTTCGCTCAGAAGATGATGATCGAGAAGTGTAACCGCGCACGTAAGATGGTTATCACTGCAACTCAAATGCTTGACTCTATGATCAGCAACCCACGTCCAACTCGTGCAGAAGCGGGTGACGTTGCGAACGCAATCATGGATGGTACTGATGCAGTAATGCTTTCTGGTGAAACGGCTAAAGGTAAGTACCCAGTTGAAGCTGTTACTATCATGGCTCAAATCGCGAACCGTACTGATTCAGCTCTTAAAGCTGAGCTAGGTTCTCGTCTAGACAGCCCACGTCTACGCATCACTGAAGCAGTATGTAAAGGCGCTGTAGACACAGCAGAGAAGCTAGCTGCTCCTCTAATCGTTGTTGCAACTGAAGGCGGTAAGTCTGCACGTTCAGTACGTAAGTACTTCCCAACTGCAAACATCCTTGCTCTAACAACTAACGAAAAGACAGCTGCACAGCTAGTTCTTACTAAAGGTGTTAAGCCAGTTCTTGTTGACTCTATCGAGAACACAGACGCGTTCTACATCAACGGTAAAGAAATCGCTCTACAATCTGGCCTAGGTAACAAAGGCGACATCGTAGTTATGGTTTCTGGTGCTCTAGTCGCTTCTGGTACTACAAACACAGCATCTGTTCACGTTCTATAAGAATGAACCGATTCGCATAAAATATAAAAGAGGGCTTCGGCCCTCTTTTTTTATGAAACAAAATCTTGCCTAACTTTTCAGTACGCTGTATTATCAATCACATTAGAACTACGTACTGTTAAACTCCAATAAACTCTTCCTAAGAAACGGATTAGCAGACTAGAAATCAAATATACATGAGGTTTGTAATGTCTAGTCCTACGCTTACTGACAAAGTATCAAAGATGATTCGCCAAGATATCCTCAATGGTGAGTTAACCCCAGGCCAAAAGCTCGTTGTTGCTGATCTCAAAGCACGCTACAACGTCGGCGCATCTCCTATTCGCGAAGCCTTGGTACAGTTATCTTGGAGCAAATACGTAAAGCTAGAGCCACAGAAAGGCTGCTGGGTGTCTCCTGTATCAAAGAAAGAACTCAATGATCTATATGAAAGCCTTCGTGTTGTCTCTTCTGTACTGCTTAAAAAAGCGATTTCAACAGGTGATGAAAGCTGGGAACTGGAAGTATTAACCTCCTACCACAAGCTATCACGCATACAATATGTCTCAGAAGAGTTTGATTGTGTCGAGTGGGAAGAGCGTCACCAGCAGTTCCATGCAGCGTTACTTGAAGGCGCAGACTCAGAAAACATGTTTAAGTTCTTTGATGACCTGATCAATCAAGTCAAACGTTACCGCTTCTTGGCGATGTCTGCAGAAAGCGCGTCTGATGAGCTGTTCAATATTGATGAACACGAAATGATCATGAAGCTAGCACTCTCTAAGAATGTAGAACAAGCAACAGAACTGCTTGATCAACACCTGTTAGGTTCAATGAAACGAATTGAAGAAGTTATCGAAGCGGCATAACGCTAAAGTAGTTTCCAACCAAATAAAAACGGAGCTCAATGGCTCCGTTTTTTGTTTCCAGTATTACGACTGAACTACCACCCAAAAAACTCTTTGTGATGAGTATTGAGTAGCACAACCATAGGTAAAAAATACAGTGCACTCAGTTGAAAGCCAAGAACGGCTAATGTACCTATGGTTAACCTCACTAAAAAATCGACAAACATACCACGCCTCTTTCAATCAGACTGTATGGTTATCGTTCAGTTTAGTTCAAATCATCGAGAGCATTAGACTTTAGTCTAACTGTATAGATTTTGTAACACAGGTCGCTCATAAGTGAGATTCGTAGTCAAAGGATGGTAAGGCAAGGGGCGTTAAAAAATAGTTTAAGAGAGGACTGGCTAAAAAATTAACAAAATAAAAGCCGCTTAAAAAAGCGGCTTAAAAGCTGTTTTTAAAAGATTTATTATTTAGGCTTTCAACGCTCGTTCACCGCGAGCAATACCAACAACACCGCTTCTAGCGACTTCAAGCACTTCCGTTACTTCAGACAATGCCTGAATGAAAGCATCCAGCTTCTCGCTAGTGCCGGCCATTTGAACCGTATATTGCGAAGCCGTCACATCAACGATTTGACCACGGAATATATCCGCTGTGCGCTTCACTTCAGCGCGAGCAAAGCCGCTAGCACGAACTTTTACCATTAGAAGTTCACGCTCGATATGCTCAAGCTCAGACACTTCTTGTACCTTAAGTACGTCGATTAACTTGTGTAGCTGTTTTTGGATCTGCTCAAGCTGCATTTCGCTCGAGTTAGTGGTGACATTCAGACGAGAAAGCGTTGGATCATCCGTAGGGGATACATTCAAAGACTCTATGTTGTAGCCACGCTGAGAAAACAAGCCAACCACACGAGATAGTGCACCTGGTTGGTTTTCCATTAATAGTGAAAGGATATGTCTCATATTATGTTCTCTCCGTTTTGCTTAGCCACATGTTATCCATACCCTCGCCTTTGATCTGCATTGGGTATACGTGCTCGGTGTCATCCACACTAATATCGACAAATACCAAACGGTCTTTCATCGCCAGTGCTTTTTCCAAACCTGATTCCAATTCATCCGGAGATGAAATACGCATGCCAACGTGGCCATAAGCCTCGGCGATAGCAGCAAAATCAGGAACAGAGTCCATATATGAATTAGAGTAACGACCTTGATAAACAATGTCTTGCCACTGTTTTACCATGCCTAAAAAACGGTTGTTAAGGTTAATAATCTTAACGGGAATATTGTATTGCAGCGCAGTCGACAGCTCTTGGATATTCATTTGAATACTGCCGTCACCAGTAACAACAACCACTTCTTCATCTGGCTTAGCAAACTTAACGCCCATACCTGCAGGTAAGCCAAAGCCCATCGTGCCAAGGCCACCCGAGTTAATCCAACGGCGTGGTTTGTTGAATGGGTAGTACAAAGCAGCAAACATCTGGTGCTGGCCAACATCCGAAGCAACGTACGCGTCGCCATTGGTTACTTTGTGAAGTGTTTCAATAACTTGTTGTGGCTTAATGCACTCAGAAGATTTCTCATAAGCTAAGCAATCACGCTCTTGCCACTGTTTGATTTCACTCCACCAGCTGTCCATCGCTTCAGCATCGTTAGTGCCACCCTGCTCAATCAGCAGGTTCACCATACTCTCGAGTACTTTTTCTGCAGAACCTACAATCGGTAGATCCACTTTTACGTTTTTAGAGATCGACGATGGGTCGATATCAATGTGCATGATCTTCGCGTTCGGGCAGTACTTGTCTAGGTTGTTGGTCGTTCGATCATCGAAACGTACGCCAATACCAAAGATTAAATCTGCGTTGTGCATTGCCATGTTGGCTTCATACAAACCGTGCATGCCCAACATACCCAAAGAGTTTTTATGAGTGCCCGGAAAAGCGCCAAGCCCCATTAGGGTGCTAACCACGGGTAAATTCAATGCCTCTGCTAATTTTAACAGTGGCTTGTCTGCCTCAGAAATAACCGCACCACCACCGACGTAAAGTACTGGCTTCTTCGCTTCAAGGAGTGCTTTTAATGCTTTCTTGATTTGACCTTTATGACCCGTAACCGTTGGGTTATACGAACGCATCTTTAGCGTTTCTGGGTATTCATAAGGAAGCTTAATTTGTGGGTTTAAAATGTCTTTAGGCAGATCAATAACCACAGGACCTGGACGTCCTGTCGTTGAAATATAGAAGGCTTTTTTAACGACTTCAGGGATATCTTCCGCTTTCTTAACGAGGAAGCTGTGTTTAACGATCGGACGGGATACACCCACGATGTCACACTCTTGGAAGGCGTCGTTACCAATAAGGTTATTTGGTACGTTACCAGAAATAACAATCATTGGGATTGAGTCCATGTAGGCTGTGGCAATACCAGTAACGGTATTGGTCGCACCTGGACCAGAACACACAAGTACTACACCCGGCTTACCAGTAGAACGAGTATAGCCATCTGCCATGTGGGTAGCGGCTTGTTCGTGTCGTACTAATACGTGTTTAATTTCAGCCGTTTTAGCATGCAGCGCATCGTAGATATCAAGTACAGAACCACCTGGATAACCAAAGATTTGTTCTACACCCTCTTCAATTAGAGACTGCACCACCATCTCAGCGCCGGATAACATTTCAGCGCCGGATGACATGGCTGTTTCAGGTTTTGTTGTCATATTGCTCTCCTCACCAGTTTCCAATCATATTTGGTGAACATGTTGGGCTGGTTTTTCATAGTCTAGGGCTTATTCGTAGCCTAATTCGAAATACTTCCACTTTTTCGGCTATGGCTGTCTGTCGTGATAACAACAAACAGTAATACGAAACAACTTTAACGCTTTATTATCATCTGGTCTAACACCTGTTATCCGACAATTACGTCAAAAAACCAACTATCAGCTGAAAGCATCAAATAAACCCTAAGCCAAGCCTAATAGTTAGTTTTAAAAACCAATTAACACCTAAAAAAAAGAGCTTAATATTCAAATGAATCACGATTTATCGATTAATCACGCTCTTATTGGTGTGCGCTTTCGCACATTGTGCTGTGTAAGTCGGCATAAAAAATGGTTCATCGCGGCTTTCCG
>NZ_JBFRQW010000044.1:0-946 GCF_041472735.1 Vibrio sp. 10N.261.46.E11 | reverse complement strand
TCGTTATTTTGATTAATAAATGTTCACGATCTCACCGTGTCAGCATACCTGCTATACTTTACATCATTTAAATAACAAATCTTCTCCAGCTCTTTATCCAATAAAAAGCAAATTGCATTAGAAAGGATTGGAGATGTAACTGAGCCCATAGTTAGCTTATGTTTGTAGCAAACAATATCAACAAGTAATTTAGTGTCACTATCAGTCCAACCACTCAACAATAAATCTTTGTTTTTGTTTATAAATGACGTTATATCCTTAGCTTTGATCGATTCAAAAAATTGTTTGAAATCTAGACGTAAAAGGTATCTTGCTGACAAATGAACTTTTGCATGCTGATCAATACCTTTTCCTTTACGATAAGCGAATGCTGATTCATGGATGGGTAATTTTTTGAGGAGATTATCATGTAGAGCTCTTTGTAATGCTTTAAGTTCTCGACTTGGTTGATGAATAACTCTCTCACCACCTGACTTCTTGGGGATAGAAAAAGAGATATAATTAAGAGATGAGTTAATTGCTAAGTCTTTAATATAACCTTTATCTAAAATCAACTCCCTAGCTAAATATTCAAGCAATATCATGAACAATTTTACCTAATAGTTTTCTATATTCATCAATACGTATCAATTTTGATAAACTTCTTGCTCTCATTTTTTGAGAAACGACAAATACCCCAGAAGCTTCCCCATTCACAAAAAGTCTGGGGTAGTCAATACATGTATAGTAGTCAACGCCATCAACCTCGATTACGTTAATTATTTTCAATGCTATACAAACAGACAAAACAAATGAAATGTGTATTTTTTCTTTCTTTGACTTGCCGTACTTATTAGTTTTTATACAAACATCAACCAACTCAACTTCATTAATCGGCCCTAGTGAACTAATTATATGAACAATAAAAAACAAAAACTCTTTAAGAGTGATCTGCTCCAGTTAGACT